>JALYXG010000362.1 GCA_030947205.1 Chloroflexota bacterium | reverse complement strand
CACGTGTTGTGTATACCGGAGCAGACGGCAGGCGCCGTGGGACGATCACGTAGGAAAAGGACCGACATGAAGGCAACATGGAACGGCGCGACATTGGCGGAAAGCGATCACTGTATCGTCGTCGAAGGGAACCAGTATTTTCCGCCGGACGCGATCAACGACGGATACTTCCGGGAAAGCGGCACGCACACCACCTGCCCGTGGAAGGGAGTCGCGAGCTACTACACGATTGAAGCGGACGGCGAGACGAATAAGGACGCGGCATGGTTCTACCCCGCGCCCAAGGATGCCGCGAAGAACATCACGGGGTACATCGCCTTCTGGCGCGGCGTCACCGTCGGCCCGTAGCCTGCTTGACGGCGAAGTATCGCTCTCGCACAATACCATCTATCAGTGGCGCGCGAGCAGTCGGGCGCTACTGTTTACTATGTACTCCCCTCTGGGGGTGGGTGGGCGCCGGTGCGTCCCGCGGGCTTCAACCCCGTTGTGCGGTGCTGAGAGGCAACGCAGGTCGGTTCGACTCCGATGCACCCTCGCCACATCACACTTTCCCGTCTGTCGCGGCGCCGTGATACACTCTGGAGGAGCGGTGACGAAGCGACAAAAGCGTGAAGACAAGATTCGGCGCAATCCGAAGCAAGTCGGCTTCGACGAGATAAACACCGTGATGACGAACGAGGGTTTCGATGCTGATATCAACGGTAGTCATTGCACATACGAACACAGAGATTACGCAGATTTGCGAACGACGGTCGTAATCCCGCACGGCGGCAGCACCCATGTGCTCCCAGTATATGTCGGTAATGCATTGGCGATTCTCGATGAAGCGCGCCGCCGCCAAGCAAAGAAAGAAGCAGGGAGGAACGCATAATGAAGGGGCGCACACGGCATGTTGAAATCCCACAAGAAGCATGGGAGCTTGCACGCCGTCCGTATGACGTTCAGATTACCCATGATAATGAGAACGGCTACGTAGCCCGCGTCGTTGAGATGCCGGGTCTCATCGTTGCAGAGGCAACGATGGAAGATCTGCGTCCTTCTCTAGAAAAGATGATGGCACTCTATATTACGTCCGACATGCTGCGTGGCAGGCCAGTCCCGGAACCCAATGCACTGCTGACACAACGCTGATTCATCGGTTATGGATCGAGGCTTGCGGGGCGTTCTGTCAGTGAGACAGGACTATTCTGTTCCGCGCCATTGCGGTTGATCGTGACGGAGACGGTGTCGCCCGGCTTGAAGTCGAGCAGGGCGACACCGAGCGGATGCGCGGCGTCAATCGTCACGCTGTTGATCGCGACGATCACATCGCCCTTCCGCAAACCCGCCTTCGCGGCGGGGGTATTCGGGCTGATGTCGCTGATGTACGCGCCCCGCCCGGCCTTCACATTCAGTTCCTCGCCGCGCGCGAGTGTCAGCAGCTCGGTCGTCACACCGATATAGGGGCGCGTCACCTTACCTTCAGCGACGAGGATGTCCGCCAATCGCTTCGCATAATTGCTCGGGATGGCGAAGCCGATGCGCTCCGCCTGATTCGTGCGGATCGTGCTCGTCGCGATGCCGATCACCTCGCCGCGCGCGTTGACGAGCGGGCCGCCGCTGTTGCCGGGGCTGATCGCGGCATCCGTCTGCACCATACCATCCATGCCGCCGATCGAGCGATCGGTGCCGGAAATGATGCCGCGCGTGATGCTCGTCTCGAATTGCAGCGGGCTGCCGATCACGACGACCCGCTCCCCAGAGCGGACGCGCGATGAATCGCCGAACGTCGCGACCGCCGAAACATCTGCCGGATCAATCCGCACCACGGCGATATCCGCTACTGGGTCCTGCCCGACGAGCGTGCCGGCAACGATTTTGCCGCCGGGCAGGGTCACTTCGATCGTCTCCGCCCCGTCTATCACATGCCGGTTCGTGATAATGTCGCCGCGCAGGTCGTAGATGGTGCCACTCCCCGCATTCGCCTCGCGTGCTGTGGTGGCGTTCGGGTTGATTTTCTGCCGGTTACTGATCGTGACGACCACCGGGCTGACCGCCGCGTAGAGCCGCTCCGGGTCGAATGCCAGTGGCATCGCGGTCGCGGGCACAACAGAAGCGGTTGCGACATTAGCGGCATTGCTTGGTGAGGCTGCGGGGATTGTCGTCGTGCCGCTCGCAATCGTCGGGGCGAGTGCAGTTGGCGTCACGAGTGCAGCCGTTGTACTCGTCGCCGGGATTTGCGAGATTGCCGTCGGAGTCGGTTGGCCGGTGCGATGAACGACTGCGTTGACGCCGAATCCGACGATCCCCACTGCCATCACAATCAGGACGGCAGCCGCAACGCGACCGGAGGCTTGTCGTGTCGCCACGTCACACCTCTCGCACGGTGCATCGCCGGATTGCGGGCATGAAAAAAGACGGATCGGGAGCAGTTGTTGGCTCCGGGTGTGTGGCAGGTGGGTGCGGCTTCCTGTTTATCCGTTCGACCGTCACCGCCAACCATCCCCGATCTCGTCTGCGCACAGTATCACGTCCCTCGCTGAATCCTGTCTGAGCGTTTCCTGAAAGTTTCCTGAAGATTTTTTGGGATTGAACCGCGAAGGCGCGAAGAGCACGAAGAAGGGAAGGAAAAAAGCGAAATCTCTTTTGACTTCTCCTCTTCTCCTTCGTGCTCTTCGCGCCTTCGTGGTTCAATGATCCTTACCGCTCCGCCGCCGGATAGACGCCGAAGCGGGCTTGCCGGAACCGCCAGTTGAGGAAGATCGCGCGCATGATGAACTGCACCCAAGCGTACGTGAACAGCCAGATGACGCCGTACTCCAGCCAGAAGTGGCCGAAATCCACGCTCCCCTTCGGGATCAGCGGCAGTCCGACGAAGCGGATCAGCAAAAAGATCAGTACACCCTCGATGCCCTGTGAGACGAAGAAAAACAGGCCCGGCCAGTCGTTGTCCCACCGCCGCCGCGTGATCGCCTGGTAGAGCAAATCCCAGACGAAGCCGATCAGCAGCACATAGGCGACGACGAACTCCGGGATCCAGCGGTTGTGACGCCCATATGGGATGAACGAATTGTAGCGCCAAACGAACAGGAGGCCGATCATCCCACCGAGCAGACCAATGAGATAGAGACGCGTTTGCCAGCGACCGACAATGTTTGGCGTCATGGCGCAACCTTTCGGACCCATTTGGTCCACTGATAGAGCGAGCGGAATGGGCCTAAGCGCCGGATGCCCGGCGATTTCGCACGAACGAGATGCTCGACGATCACCGCCGCCGCCGCTTGCAGGCCAAGGAAGGTGTCTGCCCCCGCGAGCGGCCCGCCAAGCGTCATCGCGCCGACCGCGAAGAACCGTCCGGGGCCATTGTGCATACCCGGCACCTCCATGTCGTTCCTGACGTGGATGCGGCCCAGTTTGTTGACGTACAGCCCGTAGTGATTGACGGTGTCCTGCAGGAGCGGGTTGCGATTGACTTTGGCGTCCAGGCCCGTCGCGTCAACGATGTAGTTGGCGATCAACTCGGTCGTCCCGCCGATCGGTCCCTTCGCGGTGATCCGCGTCGCGATCCGCCCGTCCGGCGTCGGGTCAACGCTGACGACATCGCCGAACTCGATCTTGTACCAGCCTTCCCGGATGCCCCGTTCGATGAGACGCACCCAGTCACCGCGCTGCGCGGTCGTCGTCCCGCCCCAGTCGGCCATCAGGCCGAGGCGCGTTTCCTCGTCCGCCTTCTCGATGTACGTCCGCTGCTCGCCGCCCCAGCAGCCCTTCGGCCAGTTAAACGGCTGAATTTCGACATGGTGGATCACTGGCCGCGTCGCGCCGCGCCATGTGTGCCCCTTGGTGATCGGCGTCCGCATCAGGTGCAGGATAGCGATATTCGGGTTCTTCGCGCGCGCTTCGCTGATCCGCTGGATCAGGCGCGAGGCGACGATGCCGCGCCCGCGCAGCAGTACGACGCCGCCCTGCTGCTCCAAACGCTGGTAGATGTAATCGTGCGATTCATAGCCGTTGATGACGTGCTCGAAATTGCCCGTCCGCTCGCGGTACTCCTGCAAGTCCGGCAGGAACTGGAGCGCAGGGTAGCCCGTCGCGAGGTGGATGTAGTTCGCGAGCAGGATCGCGTAGGAGTGCTGCTGATCGTCGCTCTGCGAGTAAGCGATGGCATAGCGACCGTCGTCCGTCTTGCGGATCGCCCGAATACGACCGAAGCGCCAGATGTTGTCCCACCCAATCCGTTTCGCCTCGCGCGCCGCCGAGGCGAAGACCTCGCCGGCGATCGGCGTGTACGTCTGCGCGGCGCTCGGCTCGCCGAGCACTTGCCAGAGCGCCTGCGTCGCATTGCCCCAATGGCCCGTCCGGAACGATTTCCACGCCTCGCGCGCCGCGTAGCCCGGCGTGCCCCAGATATTGTCCGGGGTGGACTCCGAGTTGGAGCGCAACCGCTCGTGCAGCGGGATTTGCGAGTTGCGCGCCAGGCTCTGATAGCGCTTGAAGGGCTCCGGGTAGATGCCGAGGGAGATGATCGCGCCCGGATTCACCCCGTGGATGACGAGGTTGTCCGCCATGATGAAACTCCCCCAGCCACCACCGAGCAGCGCATAGGTCGTCGTGTAGACCGGCAGGCCCGTCTGCCCGAGCGCCGCGACCGACACGAACTGCTCGTTGAAGACCGGCGGCGGGAAGGCGCGCGCCGTGGATCGCGGCGCGGGCGCGCCGAGCACCGTTTGGTCGTCCCGCCTGCGCGTCGGCACGACGGTCGCACCGTCGGCGTCCGGGGGCGTGAGCACGCCGGGCGGGGTGGCGACGGGGTGAACGACGGGCGCCGACACTGCCCCCGGAGGCGCGGCGCCACCGAGCATCGTCGCGGCATCCATCGCGATGACCGCTTCGCGGTCGGTGCGGCGCGGGGTGGCAGGCACCGGTGCGGCGACGAGCGCGACCGCGAAGGTCGTGCCACCAACCCGCAGTTGATCGCCGTCGCCGAGTATCGCGCGCGGTGTCTGCGTACCATTGACGAAGGTGCCGTAGCTGCTGCTGTCGGTCACGACGACCGCGCCGTTCTCGGCGGTCAGCGTCGCATGCGCGCGGGAAACCTGCGTGTCGTTGAGGACGATGCCGCTCGCGGAGCCGCGCCCAATGATCACGGGCAACGCGACGGTCCGGCGCATCGGCTCGCCCGTCGCGCCGTCTGTCCAGAAGAGCGTCACGTCCGGGACGGAGGGGGCGCTCTCGCGCACCGAAAGTCCGTACGGGCCAATCTGCACGCTTTCCCCGCCCGCGAGGACGGCACGCTGCTGTCGCTCGCCGTTGACGAACGTGCCGTTCGTGCTGCTGTCGGTCACGACGATCTGCCCATTTTCCCGCGCGAAGGTCGCATGGCGGCGGGAGATCATCTCGCTCGCGAGGACGACCGTATTATCCGCCGCACGGCCAACGGTCGCGGGCAACTCCACCGTCTCCTCCCGCGGTTCGCCGGTCACGGGATCGGCCCACCATACGGTTATCATGCCATCAAGTGAACGCACCACATCGCCTCCTCGGTAACGCATACGAGTGGAGAAAAAAGCGCATCAAAAACCAGGTAGCACCGTCTCAGCATTGACGAGCGCTGTGCCACACCACGGACAATCTTGCAGCGCACCGTCCACCTCGCGGTGGCACGTCGGGCAAGTAACCAACCGTCCGTTCCGCAGTTCGATGATCCCGCTGCGTTGCAGATTCGCGCCCTGTACCGCCGTGACGACGAGCGTGACATCGCCGAGTTTGATCACATCGCCGGGGCTGAGATACCGCTCGCCACTGAGCGCGCGCTGATTCACCGCGATCGGGTTGCGGCCGGAGGTGGCGTCGGTGATTACAAACCGGCCACCCTTCTCAGCGATGCGCGCGTGCTGCCGCGAAACGGTCGGCGAGGCGATGACAATTGCCGCCGACTCATCGCGGCCGATGATGGTCGGTTCACCGCCGACGACGATTTCGTTGTGTACCTGGCCGCCCAATTCCCAGCGCAGTTTCACCAGCGGCCCATCGGTCGGCTCGATGATGCCGCGCACGGCAGAAACCCGGAGCGTGACATCGCCGAGTTGCACGGTGTCGCCCTCCGCGAGTAGCGTTTCGGCGCTGATCGTCCGACCATTGACGATCACCGCATTCCGCCCGCCCGTCAGATCCGAAATTGCGAAGCCGTCGGCGCGCCGCCGCACCTGCGCATGCTTGCGCGAAACGGTCTGCGACTCGACATGAATCGCTGATCCCGCCTCCCGCCCAATGATCGCGGGCGTGTCGCCGCCGATTCGCCCTTCCCGTGCCCCGCCGACCAGTTGCCACTGCATCGTCAGTTCCGCCATCGCCTCGCCCCCATTCCGAAACCAGAGATTTTATGTCGAGTGGCCCGCTCGCTCCCCTCTCCTTCCTTTCCCGGAAAGGCAGACGCACGGCGCGCTACTGCGTAACGGCAGGTCATTCCAGTTATGTGATGTGACTTACGCGCATTGTCATGCCTGTCTCAATCTTATCCGAAATCAAAGACGACGCAAGGGAATCAATGGTTCCCCACCCAAGACATATGCACACTGGCCGAAGGTTCTATTTACGCCCGGTAAATTACTGACCTTTCCATACATTGACACTCCTTACACTGCTCGGTATCCTCAGCACACCGTTGCGGCGGCAATGTACGGAGGGATACTTACATCGGCTGCGTTCCAGAAACCGACAACGGCGCGCGAACGTCGAATCGGTGGCGGATACATTCGTGACGATGGCGACACGGTGCGTGGCAGGGAGAGGGGTGTGGTGACATGGAAGCCGATGAAATCCTCCTGCATCTGATTATTGACCTTGTCATTATCATCGTCGCGGCACGGTCGCTCGGCTGGGTGGCGAAGAAACTTAATCAGCCCGCCGTGATTGGCGAGATCATCGCCGGCATGTTGCTCGGCCCGACGGTGATCGGGCGCATCTGGCCGAGCATACCGGGGCAGCTTTTCCCCAAAGAAGTGCCACTGAAATCGTTCGCCGATATCGGTCTCGTCTTTTTCATGTTCCTGGTCGGTCTCGAACTCAACCCCGACTTGATGCGCAAAGAAGGCCGTCGGGCGCTGCAAATCTCCCTCAGCGGCATCTTCGCGCCCTTTTTCCTCGGCATCCTGCTCGCCACGCAGATGACCGGCGTCAACAACGGCGGCACCTTCGCCGACCCCGCGAAGGGCCACCCGCCGACGCTCACCTTCGCACTCTTTATCGGCGCTTCGATGTGCATCACGGCCTTCCCGGTACTCGCGCGGATGCTGGTCGAGACCGGACTGTACAAGCAATCATTCGGCACCGCCGCCCTGTGCGCCGCCGCCGTGGACGACGCGATTGCCTGGATCCTCCTCGCCAGTGTCGTCGGGCTGACGCGCAACGGCTCGGCGAGCGCCGCGATCCCAGTCTTTCTGCTGGCGGCGGCCTTTGTCCTCTTGATGTTTTTCGTCGGCACGCGGCTCCTGAACCTGCTGGCGAAACGATACGACGCCGTCGGGCATCTCACCGTGGACATGGTCGCGATCATCCTCGCCGGCGTCCTGCTTTCCGCCTTCGCGACGCAGCGGATCGGCATCCACTCGATCTTCGGCGCGTTCCTGTTCGGAGCGATCATGCCGAAGCGCTCCGGCATGACGCGCGAGTTGACCGACAAGGTGGAGGACTTCACGGTGATCGTCCTCCTGCCGGTCTTTTTCGCCGTCACCGGCCTGCGCACCAACCTTTTCTCGCTCAACAGCCCCTCCTTGATCGGCTGGCTCGTGGCGATTGTCCTCGTCGCGACGATCGGCAAATTCGTCGGCTGCGGGATCGCCGCCCGGCTCACCGGCTCCTCCCGGCGCGATTCCGTCGTCCTCGGTGCGCTGATGAATACGCGCGGCCTGACCGAACTCGTCATCCTTTCCATTGGCCTGAGCCTTAATGTCCTGTCCGACCGCACCTTCGCGATGATGGTGATTATGGCCCTCGTCACGACGATCATGGCCGCGCCGATCGTCAATCGCCTCACCTCACGCGAAGAGCAGATCCGCGACCTCGTCGGCGACGCGCCGGATGTGGCCGTCGTCCCGGCAGCGCGCGTCCTCGTGGCAATCGGCAACCCGCAAAACGCGCCCTCGCTCGTGGACGC
>JALYXG010000353.1 GCA_030947205.1 Chloroflexota bacterium | reverse complement strand
ACGACCATCAGGATACCGTCGCGCGCGAGCATCTGCCGGTCGCGGATGACGACCTCGCCGACCTCGCCGGAGCCGACACCGTCCACCAACATGAACCCCGAATGCACCGTCTCGATGATCCCGGCGTACTCATCCGAAAAACCGACGACGCTGCCGTTTTTCGCGAGCACAATCGCTTCCTCGTCCCAACCCATGCTTTCCGCGAGCCGCTTATAAAGGATCAAATGCCGCTGCTCGCCGTGGAGCGGCATCACATACTTGGGGCGCGTGAGGTTGAGCATCAGTTTCAGTTCCTCGCGGCTCGCGTGGCCGGAGACGTGGACCGTCGTCAGGGCGGAGTAGATGACGTCCGCGCCCAACTGGAACAGGTTGTTGATGATTCGCCCGACGCTCGTCTCGTTGCCGGGGATCGGAGTCGCGCTGATAATCACCGTGTCGCCGGACATAATCTTCAACTGGCGGTGATCGCCGCCCGCCATGCGGCTGAGGGCGGCCATCGGCTCACCCTGGCTGCCGGTCACGACGTACGCAACGCGGTTCGGCGGCAGTTCGGATGCCCGTTTGACATCCACGAGCACGCGCTGCGGATCGTGCAAATAATCCATGCCGAGCGCCATCTCGACGTTATTTTCCATGCTCCGGCCAATCGGACAGACCTTGCGGCCATACCGCTGCGCCACATCCACAACTTGTTGAATGCGCGAAATCAGCGAGGCGAAGGTCGCAACGATGATTCGCCCGTCGGTCTGCGCGAAGATGCGGTCGAATGCTTCCTCGACGACGCGCTCGGAGGCGGTGAATCCAGGGGTCTCGACATGGACACAGTCCGTGACGAGCGCGAGGACACCCCGGTTGCCGAGCGCGGCGATCTTGCCGAAATCGGTCGGGCGGCCATCCACCGGGGTCAGATCGAACTTGTAGTCGCCCGTGTGGACGATCAGGCCGGCGGGTGTCGTGATACCGAAGCCGACCGCATCGGGGATCGAGTGGCAGACACGGAACGGCTCGATCGTGAACGCACCCGCCTCGATCACGTCCTCCGGTCCCATCGGGATCAGAACGGCCTTTTCCAGCAACCGCCGCTCGCGCAACTTGACGCTGATCAAGCCAAGCGTCAGTGGTGTGCCGTAGATCGGCGGATTGCCGAGTTCGGTGAGCAGATAGGGCAGCGAGCCGATATGGTCCTCGTGCCCGTGGGTGATGAAGATGCCGCGGATGCGGTGCAACTTGTCCGCGAGGTAGGTGGCGTCCGGGATGACGAGGTCCACGCCGAACATCTCTTCTTCCGGGAAACCGACGCCGACATCCACAAGGATGATGTCATTGCCGTATTCGTAGACGGTCATATTTTTGCCGACTTCGCCCATCCCGCCGAGCGGGATAATGCGCACGCGCTTTTTTGTTGTCTTTGCCAAGGGGAGTATGCCTCCTGAGAAGTGGGTCGTCCTGCGGCATCATGTTTCATCACCATCCCAACGTCCGCAGGGCGCGTGTGGGTGGTATTCAAGCCTGGGTTAGTGGGCAGTAGTCAGTAGTCGGTAGTCAGTTTGGGAATCGCCGGAGTGTGGACGCACTGCGTATCGCGTAGCCGTGGACATCTCCGTCCCATCTGACTACCGACCACTGACTACTGATTACTTCTTTCAAAAGAGCGACAATTGCGCGGGCGATCCCTCATCATTCTCCGGCGCGGCCATCGCTTTGGCTTCTTCAAGGAGGGCCGGAATCTTCTTGATGTCTTCTTTGACGTGCTCCATAAATGCCGGCTGATGGAGGGCGGCGGCGGGATGGACCATCGGGAAGTAAATGCGCCCGTCCGCGCGCTTCGGCTGCCCGTGAATCTTCATGATCTTTTCGCCGGGGAAGTACCGCGCCATCGAATAGCGCCCGATCGCGACGATCATGCGCGGGTTGATCAGCGCGATTTGCCGATCTAAATAATTGCTCGTGCACGTGCTGATTTCGTCGGGCAGCGGATCACGGTTGCCCGGCGGGCGGCATTTGACGAGGTTCGTGATGAACACCTGGCTGCGTTCGATACCGACTGAGGCGAGCAGATCGTTCAGCAGGTTCCCGGCGGCCCCAATGAACGGGTGACCGCGCTGGTCTTCGTGGAAACCGGGCGCCTCGCCGATGAAGAGGATTGGTGCGTCAACGGGACCATCGCCGGGGACCGCCTTCGTGCGCATCTTGCAGAGTTCGCACTTCGTGCAGACGCGGATTTCCTCCGCGATCCCCTCCAATTGCGCTGCGATGTCGCCGCGCTCCAGTCCATTCGCTACCGTACCATGTTCCTCCTGCATACTGCCAGCCTACTCCATTTCGGTAAACGCCACACTGCCGGTTGCTATTCCGCAACGGAAGAGCATACGAGAGTATACCACGCCGAATGCCCGAAACATCAGCGACGCCTGGCGTACGTACGTGAACGCCCGATGCGCTGCCGCGCGGGTTCATCGCTTTCTCTTGGAATTGCCGACGTATCATTTTCAACCGCAACGGGCGGCGCGGCTGCGGGCAACGGCTCGCCATCGAGGATCGCACGGCCAATCACCAGGAGTAATTCGACCGTCTCTGGGTCGCGCGCCTCGGCATAGATGCGTGCGAGCGGTTCCGTGCCGCTGGTGCGGACAAGTAGCCAGCGGCGATCCTCGCCGATCAGTTTGACGCCGTCCAGCGTCACCGTCTTGGTAACGGGCGAACCGGCGAGATCCATCGTGCTCGTCTCGACCGCTGCGAGGCGGGTGCGCACCGTATCCATCGCGTCCGCCGCGAGCGGCACATCCTGCCGCCGGTAATGCCAGGCGCCGGTGCGGATTTCGACGCCGTAGCGCAGTCCCGCGATGTCCGTGCCGCGCCGCTGCATCAGATCGAGGATATACAACGCGGCGACGAACGCGTCGCGCTCCGGCAGGTGCGTGCCGAAGGCGAAGCCGCCGCTCTCCTCGCCGCCGAGCATCGCCCGATGCTCGACCATCGCGGGGGCGATATGCGCGTAGCCAATCGGCGTCTCGATCAGCGGCATATTGTACCGCTCCGCCAGCAGGTCGAGCCGCACCGAGCCGTTGACGGAGCGAACAATCGCGCCGTCGGTCACATCATCCCGCTCGCCGAGGTACATCGCGAGCATCGCGAAGGTGTCCTGACTGCTGACGAACTCGCCGTTGTTGTCCACAAGCGCGATCCGGTCGCCATCGCCATCGAAGGCGATGCCGA
>JALYXG010000352.1 GCA_030947205.1 Chloroflexota bacterium | reverse complement strand
CGGGCTGGGGGACGATCATCGTCCTCGCCGCGCTCACGCGGATAGATGCGTCGCTCTACGAGGCGGCGGCGATGGACGGCGCGGGCGGCTGGCGTCGGCTCTGGCATATCACGCTGCCCGGCATCCGTGGCGTGATCGTCCTGCTGCTCATCTTGCGCCTCGCGACGATTCTCAGCACCGGCTTCGAGCAGATCTTCCTCCAGCGCAACGCGGTCGGCCCGCGTGCCGCCGAGGTGCTGGATACCTTCACGTACTTTCGGGGTATCCAGGGGGGCGACTGGGGTTTTTCGGCGGCGGTCGGCCTCGTCAAGGGCGTCGTGGCGGCGATCCTCGTCTTCGCGGCGAACCGGGTCGCCAAGATGTTCGGTGGGGAAGGGGCGTTCTGATGGCGTACCCACCGTGGATGGAGAAACCGAGCGTCGCTGCCCGCACCGGCAAGGTCGCGCTGCTCGCCGTGCTCGCCTTCCTGATGCTCTTCCCCTTCGTCTACGTGATCGCCGTCAGCTTCTCCTCCTACAAGGATGTCCTCGGCGGCGGTCTGATCCTTTTCCCGCGGCATCCGACGCTGGAGGCGTATCGGGCGATCTTCAAGGGGGGCATCGTCGTACACGCGCTCGTGGTGAGCATCGGGCTGACGCTGGGCGGCACGGCGGTCAACATGCTGATGACGGTGACAATGGCGTACGGTCTCAGCCGCCCCGGCGTGCCGGGGAGCCGCGCCGTCCTCGCGCTCGTCCTTTTTACGCTCCTGTTTTCGGCGGGGCTGATCCCCGATTACTTGCTCGTCCGCAACCTCGGCCTGATTGACACCTACGGCTCAGTGATCTTGCCGGGGGCAATCAACGCCTTCAACCTCGTCATCCTGCGGCAGTTCTTCATGAGTTTACCGAGTGAGTTGCTGGAAAGCGCGCGGCTCGACGGCGCGAGCGATCTGCGCGTCCTGCTGCGGATCGTCCTGCCATTGTCGAAGCCGGTGTTGGCGGTGATCGCGCTCTTCTACGGCGTAGCGCACTGGAACGACTTTTTCCGTGCCACGCTCTACCTGAACGACGCGCACAAATGGCCGATCCAACTCGTGCTGCGGCAGTACGTCCTGCAGGGGAGCGCATTGGCGAACGCCGTGGCGCTCGACCCGAACCAGCCGCCGTCCCCCGCGCAGACGATCCAGATGGCCGTCGTCGTCGTCGCGACGGTGCCGATCCTGATCGTCTACCCCGTGTTGCAGCGCTACTTCACGCGCGGCGTCCTGACGGGGGCGATCAAGGGGTGAGGTTCCCCGAGCATTGCATTCCCCAATGATCGGTCACTACAATCGCTCTCGACAGTACAGCGGCAACCCGATTCAACATTCTGCTGCGCCACGTCGCGTACGATGAAATGAGGAAACAGCCAATGGTCCACAGCCGCTACATCGGCGCCCATGTCAAGCGGAAGGAAGATCCGCGGCTCGTCACCGGCAGTTCCACCTATGTTGACGACCTGCGCCCGCCGCGCACCGCGCACATGGCGATCCTCCGCAGCATCTACGCGCATGCGCGGATCGTCCGGGTGGATGTTGCCGCCGCGCGAGCGCATCCCGGCGTGATCGCGGCGTATACGGGCGCGGACTTCCGCGCGCTCTGTGGGCCGCTGCCGGACCGTGGCGACGCCATGCCCGGCATGACGGGGTTCGTTTCGCCCACGGTCTGGCCGGTCGCGGCGGATCGCGTGCGCTATGTCGGCGAGGCGGTGGCGATTATCGTCGCGGTGGATCGCTACGTCGCGCGCGACGCGCTCGACCTGATCGCGGTGGAGTATGACCCGCTCCCCGCCGTCGTGGATGCGGAGGCCGCGCGTGCCCCGGGCGCGTCGCAACTCTACGACGAGGCACCGGGCAATATCGCCTTCACCTGGCGGCACGCGCAGGGCGACTCAGTAGCGGCGTTCGCGGTGGCCAATGTCGTTGTGGAGCAGCGGATGGTCAACCAGCGGATCGCGGCGGCGCCGATGGAGCCGCGTGCGATCCTCGCCCAACCCGATCCCCTGAACGGTGGGCTGATCGTCACGACCTCGACGCAGAACCCCCACGGCGTGCGCAAGCAACTCGTGCCGATCACCCATCTGCCCGAAACCTTGATCCGCGTGATCGCCCCCGAGGTCGGTGGCGGCTTCGGCGTCAAGTCCGGCGTCTACCCGGAGGACGCAATGGTCGCCGTGCTCGCGCTGCACCTGCGCCGCCCGATCAAATGGACCGAGTCGCGCGGCGAAAGCCTCGGCACCACCCAGCACGGGCGCGGGCAGGTGGCGGACGTTGCGGTCGCGGCGCGTGCGGATGGCGAGATCACCGCGCTCCGCTTGCGTGTGACCGCCGACCTCGGCAGCTTCCCGCGCGGCATCTTCGTGCCGATCCTCACCGGGCGGATGATGAATGGCGTCTACCGCTACGGCGCCGTGGACCTGGAAATCACGGGCGTCTACACCAACACGATGGCGACAGGAGCATATCGCGGGGCGGGGCGGCCCGAAGCCGCCTACTACATCGAGCGCATCATGGACCTGCTCGCGCGCGAACTCGGCATGACGCCGGTCGAGATTCGCCGGCGCAACTTCATCCCACCCGACGCCTTCCCGTATGCGACCGCCACCGGATTGACCTACGATAGCGGCGACTACGACAAGGCGCTGACCCGAGTGCTCGCGTTCGCCGACTACGACGCGCTGCGCGCCGAGCAGGCAGCGTTGCGCGCGGCGGGGCGGTATCTCGGCATCGGCCTCGTGACGGCGACCGAGATCAGTGGCGGTGGCCCATTCGAGAGTGCTGATGTACGTGTCGAGCCGAGCGGCGGTGTCACTGTCTCAACCGGCATCTCGCCGCACGGTCAGGGCGAGGAAACGACGTTCGCGCAGATCGTCGCCGATGAACTCGGCGTCGCGATGGCGGACATTATCGTCGTGCATGGCGACACGGCGCGGACGCCGCCCGGCATTGGCACTTTTGGCTCGCGGGGGTTGGTGGTCGGCGGCTCGGCGCTGGTTCGCGCCCTCGAATCGGTGAAGGAGAAGGCGCGCCGGATCGCCGCGCACCTGCTCGAAGCCGCGCCGGAGGATATTGAATTCCGCGATGGGCGATTCGGGGTGACGGGCGCCGCCGACCGCTCCGTCACGCTCAAGGAGGTTGCCGCAGCGGCCTACGGGCAGCGATTGCCGGCGGACATCGGCTCCGGCCTCGAATCTGTCGAGTTCTTCCGCCCGGAACTTTCCGCTTTTCCTTTCAGCGCGGATGTTTGTGTCGTCGAGGTGGACGCAGAGACGGGCGCGGTGGCGCTGCGCAACTACTTCACGGTAGACGACTGCGGCCGGGTGATTAGCCCGATGCTCGTGGACGGCCAGATCCATGGCGGATTGGCGCAAGGGATCGCGCAGGCGCTCTGGGAGGAGGTCGTCTACGACACGAATGGGCAACTGGTGACGGGGTCGTTGATGGACTACGCGGTGCCGACGGCGCGCTCCTTCCCGCAGTTCGCAAACACGCGGACGGAAACGCCGACGCGGTTCAATCCGCTCGGCGCGAAGGGGATCGGCGAGCTGGCGACGGTCAGTTCGCCGCCCGCCGTCGTCAACGCGGTGCTGGATGCCCTCGCCCCGTTCGGCATCCGGCACCTCGACATGCCGCTGCACGCCGAACGTATCTGGCGGGCGATCCAAGACGCGCGGTCGGGAGCCGCTGCCGCCGAGTAATAGAAGCAGAACTTGTACGCGTGGAGCGATTTCCTTGGTGGTAGCAGGCTGGAAAGCCTGCTACCACCACTGTTTCTGCGCGATACACGCGTTATGCACGGATGCCAGGAAGGAGCGGCTTCCCGCGCATCATAACGTGATTGGCATCTCCCTCATGTGCCGTAGTAGGATGCGCCGGGGCACAGGAATCTGAAGGGAAGGAGAGGCTGATGAGATCACGAACGGTACAGAGCCTGTTTGTCTGCACGCTGATCGCGGGGATGATTGGCGGTGCGAGCGGCGTGGACGCGGCAGCGGATTTTGCGGCGCCGGTCTTTCGGTTCCAGTGGGAGTCGGTCGAACTGAACTCACCGAACTTCTGGGGGCCGCTCGCCAATGCCAGCCCCGGCACGCAGGAGGCATACACGGAGGCGGCGGGCGGTAAGCGGCTCGTCCAATACTTCGACAAGGCGCGGATGGAACTGGCAGGCCCCAACAAAGTGACGAACGGCCTGCTCACCGTCGAACTGAAGACGGGCAGAATGCAGGTCGGGGACAACGCTTTCGAGCAGCGTGTGCCCGCGACGATCGGTGTGGCGGGCGATCCGGGGCAGGCGGGGCCGACCTACGCCGACCTCGCGCGTCTGCCCGAACGCGCGCCGCAAGCCCCGAATAGCATCCTCGCAACGACCTACGCGAGCGGCGCATTCGTCCAATCCACTGTCACGCCGACCGATCCGCAACTGGCGCTCGTCCAGTACGTCACCGACCCCGGCGGGCGGTTCGGGCAGTACATCCCCCGTGCCTTCTGGGACTATCTCAACGCCCTGCCGCTACCCTGGCAGAGCGTGCTGGGCTTCCCGATCAGTCCGGCATTTGGGACGCAACTCGTCGTCGGCGGCGTCGCGCGGCCCGTCTTCGTGCAGGCATTCGAGCGGCGCGTGCTCACCTATACGCCCGGCAACTCGGCGGGCTTCGCCGTCGAGTTCGGCAACATCGGCCAGCACTACGCGCAGTGGCGGTACAACCAGGCAAGCCCGACACCAGACCCGATCCCGTCGCCCCGATCGGTGGTGACGAATGTCGGCATCGTCGGCGCGAACGCGCTCTTCACGACAGGCCTCACGAACCTCAGCGCAAAGAATTCGAGCGCCTTCCCACTCGGTACGGCGACCGGCACGGCCTACGATGAGACGCTCACCTTTCAGCCGTTCGAGGGCGGCTACATGTTCTACACCCGGAGTTCGCGCGTCATCTACGTCCTCAGCAAGACGGGCGTACAACTCTCCGTCTACTCGGACACATGGAATGAAGGCGATCCGAACGGCGCCCTCGCCCCCGGCCCGCGCCCGAATACCTACGCGCCGAAACGCGGTTTCGGCAAAGTCTGGCGTGAGAACCCCGTCATCCAGCAGGCTCTCGGCTACGCGACGACGGACGAACAACCCTACGTTGGCAAAGTCCAGTTCTTCGATCGCGGCGTCCTGATTGACGACCCGACCAACGGCCTCCTCTGGGCGCTCAACACCGCTGTCGGCGTCTGGGACAACGCGCCGCGCTAGCAATGAGTGGAGAAACGACCTTCCTCATTGCAAACCTCGTCATGACATGAGGAGTTACACATTTCGGTCATAGGTTCGACGATTTTGTGCGCAGGGGAAGAACCATGCTTGTTCCTCGATCATG
>JALYXG010000348.1 GCA_030947205.1 Chloroflexota bacterium | reverse complement strand
CATCAGAGGGGGTGGTGGCTCGATAGAGAGCCTGTTGGGCATAAATCGCAGAGCCAAGCGCATGTTGGGGGACATGGGCAGTTGCCACCGCTTGCCCCGCCGCACGGGCGGCAGAGCGGGCGGGACTGTCTTCTCCGACATCACGGGCAGCGGCATGAGCGTCGAGTGACGCTTTGCGAATGATTAACATCTTGAATATCCCTGTCTCCATCCATTCTTGAAGTGTCTCGATCGCTTTCCGGGGGCGATTGTCTTGAGGATATTTTTCCTCGAAGTAGGGCATAACGCGTTCGACGCAATCAATTGCCCAAGCTGCTAATATTTTCTGGTCGGTCGTCCTCGCCAAGTCTACCATCGCCTCGTCTTTGTAGAGTTGTGTGAGTGAGAATCTGGATGTATTCATCTGCATCTCTTTTCTGGCGTTTTTATCGGCAAAGACGATTCTACAGCGATACAGCAGTCGTTGGCGAAGGTCACGGAACACCAATTATGTGATGCAAGTGATCCGGTCGTGATTAACGACTACGAGAATGGCTTTGGCACACATTCCGTGCTCGACTGGCAACAAAATGCTTTGGAGGTGCAGGGTGAGCGCGAGTAGAGATCGAGTTCTGGCTGGGTTGAGACAGGTATCGGGAGCAATCTGCGACGATTGTATTCCCGGTTTGGCCACCCTGAAGAGTCGCCAAGACGCTCGACGAGTATGTCAAGAACTGGAGAATCTTCGGATGGCGCGTAGAGCGCACGGACAGTGTACGCTGTGCGGCAAGATGAAAACTGTCACCGTCGTCCCCACCGGCGCTTCTGAGATTGCGCGTGAAGACGCATCTATGCCGGATGAACTGCCTTCTTCACAGACAACCGCTACCACTCTCCTTTCTGGGCAACAGGGAGTCTGGTCTTGGGAAGGTAACATTCAATCCGTCCTCGCATCCTGGCTCAAGAGTCAGGGGTTTGCCATCGACCGCGTCGCCAATACGGCCAGCCGCGAACAGGGAAAGGACATTGTCGCGGTTGCGCCGAAGGGGACGACCCTATGGGTGAGCGTAAAAGGGCTTCCCACAGGCACGAAGCCCTATACACAAGCCCGGCACTGGTTCAGCAGTGCGGTATTCGATCTCGTGCTGTATCGCGACGAACGATCAGATGTGGATCTGGCACTTGCGTTCCCCGACGGATTCCCAACATACAAAGCACTGGCAGCTCGCCTCAACGCATTCCGCCGCGTGATGCCGTTCACCATCTATTGGGTCTCCGCGTCGGGCACGGTGCGCGCTGATTCGGGGCGAGGATGAGATGCCAGATTGTCAGGCCGCATGGGCGAGCCGCTGCTGCTCCATCCGGGCGAGATCGCGCCCGACGAAGCGGCTACCGATCAGCCCGACGATCCCCGCACACAGGAGCAGAATCGGGCACGTCACCTGCAAGGCGCGGCTCAATCCGTGCGCGCCGCCGCCGAGATGATCGGAGATCGCGCCGACGATCAAGGGCGAGGTGACATCGCCGAACAGATGGCCGATCAGCAGCGTGACCGAGACGACGAGGGCGCGGACGCCCGGTGGTACGACATCCTGCGTCACGGCGGTGAGCGGGCCGGAGTACATGCTGAGGAGGAGCGCGCTCAGGAAAAAGAGCGGCAGGAAGCCGCCGAAGCCGCCCTGCGCGACGGCGAGCGCGAAGCAGGGCGCCGCCGCCGCGAGTGTGATCCCGCACGCCAGCACGCGCCCGCTCGCCCAACGCTCCGTCAACCGGTCGGCCAGCACGCCGCCGAGCAAAACGCCGATCAACCCCGCCACAACGAGCACCGCGCCCGCCACCGTCCCCGCTTTCCCTTCCTTGAAGCCGAAGGCACGCTGGAGGTAGACCGGCAGCCAGTACGCCGCCGCGCCGAGCACCCAGAAGGCGAAGATTTGCAGGAAAATGCCGACGACGACCGTCGGCGTACCGAAGAGCAGGCGTAGTTGCGGGCCAAGCGATGGGGCCGTCGCCTCGCCATCGGCCCGCCTCCAGCCGTCCGCACTGCCCCGGACTGGCTCGCGCATCCGCCAGGCGAACACGGCGAAAAGGAGGCCCGGCAGCCCGGTGACAAAGAAGGCGATCCGCCAGCCGAGGCTTCCGGCGAGGATGCCACCGAGCGAAAAGCCGATCGCCAGCCCGATCAGCGACCCCGCACCCCATTTGCTCATCACGCGCGCCCGCGCCGCGCGGGGGTAATAGTCGCTGAGGAGCGACGTGCCCGCCGGGTAGTAGCCCGCCTCCCCGATGCCGACCAGGGCGCGCGCGCCGAAGAGCGTCCAAAAGCCCGTCGCCAGCCCGCTCAGGAATGTCGCGCCACTCCAGATCGCCACGCAGATGCTGATAACATTCTTGCGCACACCGCGATCCGCCCAGATACTCAACGGCAGCGCAGCGACCGCATAGACGAGCAGAAAAGCCGTACTTAAGGCCCCCGCCTGCGTGTCGCTCAGGCCAAACTCGTTCTGAATCTTCGAAAGCGCGGCAGGCAACACGTAACGGTCGAGGTAGTTGAACAGGTTGATCGCGAACATCACCCAGAAAACGGACGATGCCGCCCGCGCACTGCGCCCCGTGGCCGTCTGCTCCTCAGACACCGGTGTCTCCGCCGCGTGCTCCACGTCCGGCCCTCCCCATTTCCGCTACTTCCATTTCGATTGCGTCGGACGATAGCACGCACGCGGAATGCAAACAAGACGCGTGTGTCGGTGATCTATAGGGTGCTGTGTAGGTTCAGATAGGTGCTTGCACGCCGTGCGGGGTCGTGCTATCCTACCTCTCACGAGGCGAGCGGGCGGTTAGCTCAGTTGGTTAGAGCGCCACGTTGACATCGTGGAGGTCACTGGTTCGAGCCCAGTATCGCCCACCACTTCTCCTCGGCAGCAGGGACCGGCAATCGTGGCCGGTCGCCCCGTCCCCATTCGTTGCGGGGTCGGGCTTTTTTGTATCGGGAGGGACACACCCCCATGCGCGAACAGGACGACGACATCGGCAAGGAGATGGAAGCGGACGCCGCCGGGATCGCACCGCCGGATCGGCACGACGACGACATCTGGACCCCGCTGCGCAAGCTGCGCCACTCGGCGGCGCATGTGATGGCGGAGGCGGTACTCGGCGTCTTCCCGGACGCGAAACTCGCCATCGGCCCGCCGATCGCCGACGGGTTTTATTACGATTTCGATCTCCCGCGTTCGCTGACGCCCGACGACTTCCCGGAGATCGAGCGGCGGATGCAGGAGCGGATCACCGCGCAGTCGCCCTTCGTCAAGCGAATCGTTTCCCGCGCGGAGGCGCGCGCCTTTTTCAAGGATCAGCCCTACAAGATCGAACTGATCAACGATTTGCCGGAGGGCGAGGAAGTCTCGTTCTACCAGGACGGGCCGTTCACCGATCTCTGCGCCGGACCGCACGTCGAGCACACGGGGCAGATCGGGCCGGTGAAGTTGATGCGGGTCGCCGGGGCATACTGGCGCGGCGACGAGCATCGCCAACAATTGCAGCGCATCTACGCCACCGCGTGGGAATCGCAGGCCGATTTGGACGCCTACCTCCACCAGTTGGCGGAGGCCGAGCGTCGCGACCATCGCCGCCTTGGGCGCGAACTCGACCTGTTCAGCACGTCGGACGAGATCGGCGCGGGGCTGATCCTCTGGCATCCGAAGGGCGCGATCATCCGCAACGAGATCGAGAACTTCTGGAAGCAGGTCCATTTCGACCGCGGCTACGATCTCCTCTACACTCCGCACATTCACAATGGCGCGATCTTCGAGCGGAGCGGTCACTTGCAGACCTACGCGGAGAATATGTACTCCCCGATGGACATTGACGGCACGGACTACTACGTCAAGCCAATGAACTGCCCCGCCGCGATCACGATCTACAATACCCGCACGCGCTCCTACCGCGATCTACCGCTGCGCTGGGCGGAACTCGGCACGGTCTACCGCTATGAGCGTTCCGGCGTGCTGCACGGCATGCTGCGCGTTCGCGGCTTTACGCAGGACGACTCGCACATCTTCTGCACGCCGGAGCAGTTGGAAGATGAGGTCAATCGCGTCATTGACCTCGTTGACGATATGATGCAGACCTTTGGCTACACGTACAGCGCCTACCTCGCGACCCGGCCCGAAAAGTGGGTCGGCACCGAAGAAGCGTGGGAGCACGCAACGGAGATGCTGCGCCGGGCGCTGGCAAAGCGCGGCATGGCCTATGAGGTGGACGAGGGCGGCGGCACCTTCTACGCGCCCAAGATTGACATCAAACTCTACGATGCGATTGGTCGCGAGTGGCAGGGGCCGACGATCCAGGTGGACATGCAACTGCCGGATCGTTTCGACATGTCGTATATCGGCGACGACGGCGAGCGGCACCGCCCGGTGATGGTCCATCGCACTGTACTCGGCTCGATGGAGCGGTTCGTCGGCGGCCTGATCGAGCACTACGCAGGCGCCTTCCCCGTCTGGCTCGCGCCTGTGCAGGCGATGGTCATCCCGATTGCCGACCGGCATCAGGAGTACGCGCAGGAAGTCGTCGCCGCACTGAAGAAGCACAACATCCGCGCCGAAGCGAATGTGAGCGACGGCCGGATGCAGGCGAAAATCCGCGACGCGCAGGTACAGAAAGTGCCGTACATGCTCGTCGTCGGCGACCGCGAGGCGGAAGCGGGCGCGGTCTCCGTCCGCCTGCGGAGCGGTGAGGATTTGAAGTCCATGCCGCTCGCCCAGTTCACCGAGATCGTTACCACCCAGCGCGATAGCCGCAGTACGGACCTCTTGCCGGAAGCGATGCGCGTCGTCGCCGCCGACTGATCGCACAGAAAACGCAACGGCAGACTCTCGGGTCTGCCGTTTTTGCGTCTGAGAGCTTGGCAAATATCACATACCGCTTCGTAGGGGCGCACAGCCGTGCGCCCGTTGCCGTTGCTGTTACGCAAAGAGCGCAAGCATCGCACGCTGCTCATCGGAAATCGGCAACCTGTCACTGCGCTGTTCTGGATAAATTTCCGCCGCATCCCAATATTTGCGCGGCACACTAGAAGCGACACCGAGTTTGGAACCGCGTGCGCTCAGTTCGCCGACAAGTTCACGCGCATCGAACAGAAAGACGGATCGGATCACCCACGGGCGATGGGTGCCACGAGATGAAGTGGCCGCATGTCGCGGCCCTGTCAGGATAAGGTAATCGTCGGGAAGATGCGCGGGGGTAAGGTCGAGAAGGCTTTCCAGTTTCGCGTACCACTTGATATTTACGCTCCGTCCAGTGAGCAGCCCGGTCGTGAAATGACCGTCAAGTCCCTTCGCTACCGCCGATTGTTCAAGCGTGATAGCGAAAATCGCGGAAGCGATGTACTCGCCGACATGGCCGATCTGCGCGGGCCGACCGACGAGGTTCGCGATTTTCTCGTCAATTACATGCTTCTCATTCAACAGATCGGCGAGCCGAGCGAGATCAGGCATCGTGTGCCTCCTCATGAAGATGTAGCCAGTGGGCGGCGGGCGCACGGCTGTGCGTCCCTACAAACCGTCACGATCGCGCGGCGTCCTGCCCGGAGAGGATTGCGGAGAGGACACGGAAATCAATGTTGCCGCCGGATACGACGCAGACGATCTTGCCGCCACCCGCTTTGCCGGAAAGCGCGACAGCGACGGGGCAGGCGCCCGCGCCCTCGGCAATCACGCGGTTGCGCTCGGCGAGGAGGCGCACTGCGCCCTTCAGTTCGTCCTCCGTGGCGGTGAACGCGCCATCGAGCAGGGCGGAGGCGCGCTCCCACATTT
>JALYXG010000311.1 GCA_030947205.1 Chloroflexota bacterium | reverse complement strand
TGGTGGGAACGGTATCCGTATGTCATCCGTTCAGAGCCTGCCCGCGTCTGGCTCCAGATGCAACACGATTTGCAACTCGCCCCGAAGACGCTCGACGCCTACGGTCGCTCCCTCAATGACTATTTTGCCTTCTGTGACCGCCATGCCACCGACCCCGAAACGGTCACCCGTGCGTATCTCGCGCGGTACGTGGCGGATCTGACGACACGCCCGTGCCCGGCGCGGTCGGGAAATCAGCTCGACCACGCGCGTCGGGGACTCGCTAATGCGACGATCCAGTTGCGCCTCACGGTCGTCCGCCTCTTCTACGATCACCTCATCGAACACGGTGTGCGGGAGGATAACCCCGTCGGACGGGGTCGCTATACGCCCGGGAATGCCTTCGCTGGCAAACGCGAGCGCGGGCTGCTCGCGCGCTATCAGCGCCTGCCGTGGATTCCGGGGGACGACCAATGGCAGGCCCTCCTGCGCGCGGTGCGGGACGAGCCATTGCGCAATCGCGCGATGTTCGTCCTCGCCTACGACGGCGCGCTGCGGCGGGAAGAACTCGTCACCGTGCAGATCGGCGACCTCGATTTCGCGCACCGCCATGTCCGCCTGCGCGCCGAGCGGACGAAGAACGGCGTGGCCAGGGTGGTCACCTTTTCGCAGACGACCGGCGCGCTGCTCGTCGCCTATCAGCGGCAGCGGGCGACGCTCAGTCGGGTGCCCGGCGTGCTGTTTCTGTCGGAGTCGCGGCGCAATCGTGCCCAGCCGCTCTCCGCGAGCATGTGGTCGAAGGTCGTCACGGGCATCGCGGGCCGGGCGGGCTGTCCGCTGTTCACGACGCATACCCTGCGCCATCTCCGCCTGACGCACATGGCGCGCGCCGGATTGGACCTGCACCTGATCGCCACGTACGCCGGGCATCGCAGCGTGCAGACGACGCTGCGCTACATCCATCTCAGCGGCGTCGAACTGGCGGAGAAGATGACCCGCACCATGGCGGGTATTGACCGGATGGTCGCGGAGGCGCTGCAATGAGTGTGCCAACCCGCGCGGACGACGGCGACGCGGCGCGATATCGCGGCTTTGACGGTGCTGCGGAGGAGCGATGCACCGTGCTCACCGACGCGGAATGTGTCGCGATCCATACCCTGCTGCACCGCCATGGCGCGACCTGGCGGCATGCTCGCCACCAGGTGCTGCTCCCGCTCTTCCGCCCGATCCACGCCGCGCTCGCCTTCGCGGGCTGTCGGAGTGCTGGCGTCTCGTGCTCTGTCCGTTGGCAGGTACTGAGTGATATGGAGCGGCGCGGGACGACATTCTGGGGTTGGTCGGAGGAGGAATGGCGGGAGACGGTTGGGCGCACGGAGGCGCTGGGGCGGACCTACATGACGGTCGTCGCCTACCTCCTCGGCGGACTTGACGGTCTGCACGCGCTTGCGGTCGTGCATCGTGCCACCGCCCTCGCGGAGCGGGTGTTCGGCGTCGCGCCGGTCGCCGCGACGCTCGGGCGGGTGCATGCCGTGGTCGCGGGCTGGGGATACGATTGCAAGCCCAGCGCGATCGGCTACCTGAACCGGGTCGTCTGTCAGGCGCTCGTCGTCGCGCGCAGCCCCGACCTCGAAGCCGTGAGCCGCGCCCACCTCGATGCCTTGCTGGCGATTAATCGCGGCAATGGCCGCACGAGCGTGGCCCTGCTCTCGCGCGTGCTGGCGACGCTCGGTATCCTCCCGGTGGGGATCGGGCGCATGCGTGCGGTGGAGAGCGGCGCGGCGGATCGTGGCGCGGCAGGGATGGCGGCGGAATGGTATGCCTGGTGCCAGCGGTGGCGGGCGCAGAGTGCCCGTCGTAGTACGCCGACCATTTACTGGCACTTACTCAAAACGGGACGCTGGCTTGCGGCGCAGTTCCCTGCAGTCACGACACCGGAACAGTGGACCCAAGAGGTGGCGGTCGCCTGTGTCGCCGCCGTGAACGGGATGGCGACGGGCGACTGGAGCCTCGCGTGGGCGGCACACAACGGGGAGCGCGTCGGGAAGCCGCTGCGTCCGAATGCCAAAGCGAGCCAGTTGTCGGCGCTGCGCACCTTCTTTCGTGACTGCCACGAATGGGGCTGGATTCCTGTCCGCTTCAATCCCGACCGCTGTCTGCGCACTCCACGGGCGGTCCGCAACCTGATCGGTCCCGACCCGCGCGTGATTGATCGCCCGATCTGGGTGAAACTCGTGGCAGCGGCGCTGGCGCTGACGGCGGACGACCTCCCGCGCAACTACCGCTATCCGCTGACGATGGTGCAGGCGCTCGCCGCCCTCTGGGTCTGTGCGGGCTTGCGCGCCGACGAGATCGTGCGCCTGCGGGTGGGCTGTATCCGGTGGCAACAGGAGGATGTGGTCGTCCCGGAGACGGGCGCGCTGCTCGAGAAGAACACGGTCTGCTTCCTCGATGTCCCGGTCAATAAGACCGTCACCGCGTTCACCAAGCCGGTGCCACCGATTGTCGGCCAGCGGATCGCGGCCTGGGAACGGGACCGTCC
>JALYXG010000301.1 GCA_030947205.1 Chloroflexota bacterium | reverse complement strand
TGTGTAGAACGTGATGGAACGCGATGGACTGATGTGAGGCGCCGATGCCGGAGATTGACGAACTGTTCAACGACTACCGTCCGCTCCTCTTCTCGATCGCCTACCGCATGCTCGGCAGCGTGATGGACGCGGAGGATATGGTGCAGGAGGCGTTTCTGCGCTGGCAACGCGCCGCACATGCCGAGGTGACTTCGCCCAAGTCCTATCTCACTGCGGTCGTCACGCGCCTCTGCATCGATCATCTGCGCGCGGCATATGTCCGCCGCGAATCGTACGTCGGGCCATGGCTGCCAGAACCGCTCGTCACCGAGGGAGAAGCGATGGCCGACATGCCAGCCCTGGACGACTCGCTCTCGCTGGCCTTCCTCGTCCTTCTCGAACGCCTGACACCTGCGGAGCGCGCCGTGTTCCTCCTCCACGAAGTATTCGACTATCCATACGAGGAGATCGCCGGCATCGTGGAGAAGAGTGCGGCCAATTGCCGGCAGATCGGGCAGCGGGCACGGCGGCACATCCACGCCGATCGGCCGCGCTTCGATTCTTCACCCGCCGAGCACGAGCGCCTGACGCGGCAGTTTATCGCGTCCTGCACCAGCGGAGACCTCAGCGCGCTCCTCGCCATTCTCGCGGACGACGTCACCCTCTGGGCCGATGGTGGCGGCAAAGTGACGGCCGCCCGGCGTCCGGTTCACGGCGCGGAGAACGTCGCGCGGTTCCTGCTCGGTGGGCTCGCGAAAGCGCAGGTCCCGATTACGACGCGCGTCACGCGGATCAATGGCCAGCCCGGCGTGATCGTCCGCGCGGGCGCTATCGTCTACGCCACCGTCCTGGACATCGCAAATGGGCATATCCAGGCAATCCGCAGTGTCGCGAACCCGGAGAAACTACGCGGCCTCGGTGACGCGTGGTCAGTGATTCAGTAAGTAGTGGCCGGAGCGAAAGGTATCCTACCGACCACTGACAAGAGGAGGTATCCTATGGAACGCATCACCCCCGTCGGGGGAAAGCACGCCCCGCTCCTGCTCAAGGCGCTCAACTGGGTGAGCCGGCGTTGGTTCGGTCAGGAAGCGACCCCCACCAAAATCCTCGCGCATAACCCCGGCTTTCTGCTCCCCTCCCTCTTCATGTCGCGTTTCGTGCAGGGAAAGACGGCACTCCCGCCCGCGATACGCCCCTTGGCGATGCATCTCGTCGCGGAGATCAACGGCTGCGCGTGGTGCAGGGACTTCGGGCAGGCGATGGGGATGAAGCAGGGCATACCGGCCGAGAAGTTCGCCGCTGTCGCGGACTACACAACCAGCCTGCTTTTCACTCCTGCGGAGCGGGCCGCGCTCGCCTATGCTGCCGCAGTGACCCAGACCGGCGCGCACGTCTCAGACGCGACGTTCGCCACGCTCAAGGAGCATTTCTCGGAGCGGGAGATCGTCGAACTGACCGTGGCGATCGCGGCGGAGAACTTCTATAACCGGTTCAATGCGCCGCTCGGCATCGAATCGCAGGGCTTCTGCGCGATTCCGTCCCGACCGATGGCGACGAGCAGACACGCGGCATAGGATTGTCCCACCGCCAAACATGAGTCATCCCCAACTCCGGGATGACTCATGTTGGTGGTAGCAGGCTTTCCAGCCTGCTACCACCAAGGGGCAACATGGGTATTACTCCACCCGATCCGTCGGCTGATACACCGGACTTGACACCGCAACGGGCACGAGCGCGGGGTGACGACGACGCTCCCGACGAACGAGCAGCACGATTGCCACGACCAGCGGAATCTCGATCCACCAACCGCCGATGAGGATCGCAATCAGCGCGTCCACGACGTTTTGCAGGCCATTCACCGACCGATTCCACGCTTCGTGAATCGAATGGCCGAGACTCCACTTCGCCACCGGTGTGACGGGTTCCGGCTTCGTAGGCGATACGGGCAGGATGGAGACGGTGATCGTGCTGAACGCGGTGCGCGCGTCGTAGTAGTTTAATTTGCCCTTGATGCGCTCCAGATCGCTCTGCACATTGTTCAACTGCGCCTGCACCTTGAGCGTTTCATCCACCGTCGTCGCCTTGCCGAGTAGTGTCTGCAATTGCAGCGTCGTCGCTTCGAGGGTGCGCTGGCGCGCCTGCAAGTCCACGTAATCTTCGGTGACATCCTGCGCCGAACTCTGTTCCTTCTCCACCTTCACCGCATAGCCGCGCACGCGATCCATCGCGTCCCGGAATCGCTCAGACGGCACGCGAAACGAGATGTCGGCGCGGACATTCTCGTCCGTACCGCTCGTGTTCGAGGTGAGGACAACACCGCCGTACTCGCTCGCGAGTTTCCAGATCGCGTCCTGCGTCTCGGCAACGTTTTTGGCCGTGATTGACAGCGAACCGTTGCGGATAATCTTCTGATCAATCACCTGTCGCGGCAGCGGCGCGTTGAGGATCGTCGTCGCGTCGCTGGGCGCGCTACCGCTCGCTGGCCGACTTCCCGTTGCCGCGTTGCCGGCAGCCGTTGTACCCGCCGGAGCCGACCGCGCCGCTGCGGCTGTCGGCGCAACAACAGCAATGCCGGATGGCTGGGATGTCGTCGTTGACGTGCGGATCGTATCGGTTGTGGATGTGCCGTGGTGTCGGCCAACAATCATCACGGCAACAAGGGCGATGACGACGATGCCGCCGACCGTTGCGCCAACGCGCCAGAAACGCAGAAGATTCCGGGGCCGCATTGAGCCGTTCACCGACTGCCTCCTCCCGATTTCTCGCCGCAGCACGCGCCGCGACACCGCTTGTCACACGGACATGGAGGAAGGACGCTGGCGTTTACCAAAATGTTCCGCAGGTTTGGGGGTTCGCGTGCCTCGGTCGTGACAGACCGATTTTCTCTGGTAGGGGCGGGCTTCAGCCTGCCTCTCTGGCTTTCAGGCACAGGCCGAAGCCCGCCCCTACCGGGAAACGCGATGCCTACGACGAA
Organism: Chloroflexota bacterium; assembly: GCA_030947205.1. Lineage (GTDB taxonomy): Bacteria > Chloroflexota > Chloroflexia > Thermomicrobiales > JALYUS01 > JALYUS01. The sequence continues at coordinate 4,957 of JALYXG010000301.1, read as the reverse complement.
TTAGCGACGGACGAAGACATCCGTGCCACCGACAATCGTCTTTCGGGGCGTGATCGCGCGAATCTGATCCGTGGGGCACATGAGAATATCGCGGTCGAGGACGACGAAATCGGCGAGTTTACCCGGTTCAATCGTGCCGCGCGTCGCTTCTTCGCGGATCGCGTGGGCCGCGCCCGTTGTATAGAGCCGAATCGCCTCTTCGCGCGTCAGGGAGTGCGCGGCATCTAAATCCCTGCCCGCCGCCGTTTGCCGCGCGACCGCCGCCCAGATGCCGATGAACGGGTTGTAATCGGCGACCGGAGCATCCGAGGAACCCGCCAAGGGCACACCGGCATCGAGATACCGGCGGGCGGGAATCATCATCCGGGCGCGCTCGATGCCGAGGCTGGCGATATATGATTCGCCGAGGCCATGCAGGAAACCGGGCTGGATCACGGCGGGGATGCCGTACGCCGCCATCTTTGTGACGGTCTCGTCGTCCGGCACGTACGCGTGATGAACGCGATGGCGCAGCTGCGGTTTCGGTGATGCCTCCTGCGCGGCGATGATCGCGTCCACGACGGTGGCCTGCGCGCGGTCGCCGCAGACATGGCACTCGACCGGCCAATCGTGGTCGTGGCACCAGCGGATTTCCGATGCGATTTGATCGGGCGGCACGATAAACGTCCCCTGACCACCACCGACATACGGCACGGAGACCGCCGCCGTGCGGTCGCCAATACCGCCATCCACCATGAACTTCACGGCGTCATAGCGGAGGCGAGCGTCGCCGAACCCCGCCGCGACACCGAGGCCGGCGATGATTGCGTGGTAATCGAGGCCGGGCGGATAAAAGCCCCACGCGCCGACCATCAGGTGCGACCGCACCGTCAGCCGCCCCGCGCTCCGGCACGCCGCATAGCCGCCGACTTCCTCCGGCGTCAGGCCGGGATCAGCCATCGTCGTGATGCCGACTGCGTTGTACGCGTGGCACGCCTCCGCGATGATCTCCACACGTTCGGACTGGGAAAGCGGTGGCGCCAGACCAAGAATTAACTGCTTCGCGTTGTCGCGGAACAAGCCTGTCGGTTCGCCCCTCTCGTCCACATCGAAGCCGCCCGCGTATGCTTCGCCGAATGGTTGCGGCGTCGTGCGATCAATACCGGCAATCGCCAGCGCGCGCGAATTGCAGACGAGTTTGTTCCACACACGGTTGAGCACAACCGGATGGTCGGGTGCGGCCGTATCGAGTTCCCACCGCGTCGGGAATCGCCGCTCGGCGAGCAACGATTCGTCCCAGCCGCGTCCGACGATCCACTCGCCCGGCGCGGTGGTTGCCGCCCGCTCCCGCACGCGCGCGAGAATCTCGTCAATGGAGCGGCAATCGTAGAGTTGCACATTTCGCAGCAGCGCGCCGACGCTGAGCATGTGCGTGTGCGCGTCTATCAGACCGGGCAACACCGTCGCCCCACCGAGGTCATCAATGCGCGTGGCGGGGTGTGCCAACGGTGCGATTTCCGCCGCCGGTCCGACCGCGACGATCCGTTCGTCGGCAATCGCGACCGCTTCGGCGATGGAAAAGCGTGCATCCACAGTGATGAATCGCCCGTTGGTCAGGATGCGGTCAACCGGCGTCGCGGCGAACGGCGTCACGATGCGCCCTCCCATTGTTCGTCCACGAGGCGCACGGCGTAGAGCACGCCCGCCATCGTAAAGCGGAGTTCGGTCGGGATCACCCATCGCCCGACGCTTTTAACGGTAATCAGGCTTTCCGCCATATCCACATCGGTGCCCCATCGCGTGATCGCGAAGGTTTCGCGCGAGCCATACGAGCGGCGATTGATGACATATACGGTCGGTCGCGCCGCCATCAGGCCGTTCGTCTCGTGCGTCAGCAAGTCGAGCCAGAGGCAGGGACGCCGATACGGCGCGGGCATCACGCGGTTGATCGCCGCGATATGCAGGCCGTCGAAGAGAACGGGATGCGCCTCGATCGTATAGTCGGATTCCATGCGGAATGTCTGTGTCCGCTGCACTGCGCCCTCGGCGGCGCTCGTGAGCACGCGCGTGATAACGGCGGCATCCTTTTCGAGGTTCGCGGAGACGGCCATCGTGTCTGCGCCCTTGGTGACGGTCATCGCCAGCGCCGTCGCGCGCCCTGCCTCGTCGAGCGAAAGCGTCGCCGTGTAGCGATGGCCAAACTCCACCACCTGGAGTGCGTCGTTCTCCGTCTCGAACAGATACCCGGACGCGGCGCGCATGATGCGCCATTGCTCGGTAATCGGCAGCAGATTCCCATCGGCGAGCCACTGATACGCGCCGGAGGCGATCAGGGCGGTTTCGTGTGGCAGAAGCGGTCGTTCGCTGGACATCCATCGCCCCCTTCAGTCAGTGGCGGGAATCCTATCATGGATGCGGGGGAACCTCACCCCCCAACCCCTCTCCATTGCGATGGAGAGGGGGAGCGACCTTCGTGAGAACCGGATGTTTGGGGAAGGCCACAGCACTACAGATGAGGCACCCGCTCTCCATTGCGATGGAGAGGGGTGCCCTCTGGGCAGTGGGGGGTGAGGTTCTCCGCGTTCGGGCTGAATCGGGCCTAATGTGTTTCGTCGGGGACGATAGCGATGTCCTGGGGCAGTTCGATACGGTGCGGCTCGGGTTGGATTACTTCGTCCACCGGGATGGGCAGAATGGCTGCATTGACCAGCGGCAGCGCAGGCGGCGTGTCGAAGACGAGCGCTTCCGCGATCACCTCGTCCATGTGCGTCACCCAGACCATATGCATATCGCGCAGAATATCCTTGGGGATTTTCACCGCGTCAGCGCGGTTCTCCGCCGGCGCGATCACCGTGCGAATGCCGGCGCGATGCGCGCCGAGCACCTTCTCTTTCAAACCGCCAATACCCATCACACGCCCGCGCAGGGTAATCTCGCCCGTCATCGCGACATCATGGCGGACGGGCCGCTTCGTCAGGGCCGAGACGAGCGCCGTCACCATCGTCACACCGGCGGACGGGCCATCTTTCGGCGTCGCACCTTCCGGCAAGTGGATATGGACATCGGTGTTGCGCTGGAAGTCCGCATCTATCTTCAGCGCGGCGGCACGCGAGCGCGCGTACGATTGGGCTGCGCGCGCCGATTCCTGCATCACGTCGCCCGCACGCCCGGTGATCGTCATGTTGCCCTGCCCCGGCATCGTCGCAACCTCGACGGGCAGAATATCGCCCCCAGCGACCTCGGACACGCTCAGGCCGATCGCGACGCCGATCTGGCTTTCGCGCAAGTCGTGGTCAGTGCTGAAGGAGGGAGGGCCGAGGAACTCTTCGAGCCTGGCCTGCGTGATTTTCAGTTTCTTCGGTCGCTTGCCCACTTCGGCGACGGCGATGCGCGCCGCCTTCCGGCAAACGCTGCCGATCTGCCGTTCGAGCGACCGCACACCCGCCTCGCGCGTGTAGTGGCGCACGATCAAGCGAATCATTGCGGGCGAAATGTCAATGAAACCGGGATCAAGCCCGTGGCTCTCCGCCTGCTTGGGCAACAGATGGCGGCGGGAGATTTCGATCTTTTCTTCCTCGGTATAGCCGCCGATTTCGATGATTTCCATCCGGTCGCGTAGCGGGCGCGAGATGTTGCCGAGGTAATTGCCGGTCGTGATGAACATCACATCGGACAGGTCGTACGGCAGATCAAGATAGTGATCCACGAACGTGTGGTTCTGCTCCGGGTCGAGGACTTCAAGCATCGCCGCGGCCGGATCGCCCCGGAAATCCGTGCTCATCTTGTCAATCTCGTCGAGCAGAATCACCGGGTTGAGCGTGCCCGCCTGCTTCATGGCGTGGATCACACGGCCGGGGAATGCGCCAATGTAGGTGCGCCGGTGGCCGCGAATATCCGCCTCGTCGCGCATGCCGCCAAGCGAGACGCGGACGAATTTGCGATCCATCGCGCGGGCAATTGAGCGACCGAGCGAGGTCTTGCCAACGCCGGGCGGCCCGACGAAGCAGAGGATCGTCGGCATGTGCCGGGCGACGCCACGCTCCGCGACCAACTTGCGCACAGCGAGAAAATCGAGGATGCGCTCCTTGACGTGTTCGAGGCTGTCGTGATCCTCGTCGAGCACTTTCTGCGCCAACGCGAGGTCGAGCCGGTCCGTTGTCCGTTCCGTCCACGGCAGCGCGAGCACCCAATCGAGATACGTGCGCACGACCGTTGCCTCGGCGGAAACGCCGGGCATTCGCTCCAACCGCGCCAGTTCGCGGCGCAGCCGTTCCTCGATGTCCGTCGGCAGTCCGCGCTCGGAAATCTTCACGCGCAACAGTTCGATGTCGTTTTGCGTCGTTTCACCAAGTTCGTCATGAATCGCTTTCAACTGCTCGCGAAGGTAATACTCGCGCTGGTTTTTATCTATCTGCTCGCGCACGCGGTCTTTGATTTTCTGTTCGAGGTCAACAACTTCCAGTTCGCCCGACAAGACAACCGCCAGCCGTTCGAGCCGTTTCAGTTTGTTCGGCTCCTCCAGCAGCGCCTGGCGTTCCTTCGGGTCATTGACGAGCACGGCGAGCACATCGCCGAGGTGGCCGACATCCGTCGCGCTGTTGGCGGCATCCACGAGGTCGTTCGCGGTATTGCCGCGCAACTTCGCGTATTTACCGAGCAACTCGCGGATTTGGCGCGCCCAGGCCCGATTCTCCTGCTCGAATCCGGCCTGCTCGTACATCTCCTCGACGCCGACGAAATAGCAGGGCTTAGTCGCCTCCGTGCCGGTGATTCGCACGCGGCACAGACCTTCGAGCGAGACGACGATCACGCCGCCCTGGTCGCGTTCGGATTCCTTGATCCGGCAAAGCGTCCCGACCTCGTACACGTCACTCGGCGTCGGTTCCTCGATATTCGGATCGCGCAGCGCCGATGCCACCAGATATTGATCGCGCTCCATTGCTTCCTCGATCGCGTCCAGCGAGCGCGGCCGACCGAC
>JALYXG010000281.1 GCA_030947205.1 Chloroflexota bacterium | reverse complement strand
GCAATTTCCTGGATGATCTGCGCGCCGAGGTTGGCGGCGGGCAGGCCACGGAACAGGAAGGCGAGGTTGACGACCGCGCTCATCTCCTCCCACGTCGCCCCGGCGCGGCGGGCGGCGATGGCATGGAGGCGCGTCGCGTCCGACAGCAGGCCGAGCAGGATACCGAAAAGCATCAGTTGGGAGGTCTTCACGTCGAAGCACGCGGGGTACATCGCCCGCGCCCGCATCTCTTCCTGCATCCGCAGCAGTTCGGGATCGAGCCGCGCCAACAGGTCGGTGCGCGCCTGAATACGCGGTGGCACGAAACCGATCAACCCCGTGTAAAAGTCCCGGTACTCGTCCAACTTGTCGTCATCAATCTGCCGCTCAGGAAATGGCTCCATCGTCGCTCCTTCAGCAATGAGCAATGAGTGATGAGCAATGAGGGGCAATCCCTCGTCTCAGTGCTCAGTGCTCATTGCTTCCCCATATCCACGGCGGGACGGTCCAGCCGTTCAGATCGTACTCGCTCATGCATTGGTCCGCGAAGGATGTGAAGGAATCCAAGTGGCCGCGTGTGCGAGCGAAGTTCATCAGGTCAATGCGGATCTGCTCGTTGTTGCCGGAGTAGTTGCGCTCGTAGAGTTCGTGGCGCGCGCCGAACTCCGTGCCGATGGCGTCCCAGACGAGTTTGAAGAGCTTAACGCGCTCCTCGGCGGTCGTTTCGGAACCGCGATAATATTTGTCAATGAGCGGCCGCAGTTCCGGATTCTGCAAATCCTTGTAAGACGATGGCGCGACGAGCGGGCTGCCGCCGAGGTAGGTCTCGAAGAGCAGGTGGATCGCCGCCCAGCATTGGTGCGAGAAGAGGCGGAGCGTCGCCGCATTCTCGACTTTCGGGATCACCGAGTCGCCGGGGCCGGGCATCGGGTCGGCGCACATCGCAGTGGTGAGCGCCCAGATCAGGTTGCGCCAGCCAATCACCTCGCCGAGCGCGACCTGCACGCCGCGAAACTCGTCCGTGCCGTTCGCCGCGATTCCCTTGGCGAACAACCCGGCCATGAAATCGAGCTTCGTGCCGAGGCGCACGCCGGATTGGAGGTTGTAGCGGCTGAAGAAGCCGGACTCGCGATAGAACGCATTCGCCTTGGCGACATCGCGGTAGACGAGCACGTTCTCCCACGGAATAAAGGCGTTGTCGAAGATCAACACCGCGTCATTCTCGTCGAAGCGGCTGGAAAGCGGGTGGTCGAAAGGGCTGATCGCTTTGTCCTCGTACGAGTTGCGACAAAGCAGTGTTGCACCTTTGGTGTCCATATCCGCGATGAAGACGAGGGCGAAATCCTCCGCCTTGCCCTTTTCGAGGTTGGCGGAACTATTCTGCGCGACGAACGTGGCGTGCGTGATCGCCGAACCGGTCGCCAGCATCTTCGCGCCGCTGACGATGATCCCGTCGTCCCGCTCCTTGACGAGGTGGATGAAGACGTCCGCAACCTCGTGGATCGGCTTCTTGCGGTCCACCGGCGGGTTGACGAGCACATGATTGAGGAAAAGGCCACGCGACGCGTACTTCTTGTACCACGCGAGGGCATTGGCGCCGAACGGGGCGTAGAAGTCCGGGTTCGCGCCGAGGCTCGCCATAAAGGCGGCTTTGTAGTCCGGCGTGCGGCCCATGAAGCCGTAACTGAGGCGCGCCCACGCCGCAATCGCCTCCCGCGCGTCGAGCAGTTCCTGCGCCGTCTTGCTCGGCTGAAAGAACTTGTGCGTGCGGATACCGTAGTCGTCCACCTTCGTCAGCAGATCGCGTTGCGCCGGGTCGTGGAGCGAATCGTATAACCGGGTAATCGAGCGCGCCGAATTGCGGAACGCGGGGTGCGTCGTCACATCCGCGACGCGCTCGCCGTAGATGTAGACCTGCCGGCCATCCTTGAGGCTTTCCAGATACTCATCGGCGGTCAGCATGTCGTTGATCTCGGCGCCGGGTGTGGAAAGTTCGTCGGTTATCGTCGCGGTTGCCACCCCTGCCTCCTGTCGTCATTCGCATAGCTCGCGTGTGGGCAGCGTAGCAGGTCGGCGGCATCGCGACAACGGAGAAAGGAAACCGGGGAGAACCGCAAAGATGCAAAGGACGCAAAGGAAAAGAAAATGAAGAGAGACGACGTGGTTCCCCGTAATCCCCTTTGTATTTCTTTGCGTTCTTTGCGGTTCTCCCCGGTTTCTCTCACTCCCGCCCGCGGATTTCGCGCAGATGGCGCTGGAACTGGAAGCGGTTTTCCAGCAAAGGCAGATCGGTGACGAAGGCTTTCGGGCCGATGGCTTCGACTTTGGCGACGATCGTCGTCATTTCGCCCGAAGCGAGCGCGGTGCGGAAGGCGGTAGCAAACTCTTCGATGGTGCGAGCCTGTGTGGTGCGGGCGATCCCGGCGGCAGTCGCCATACCGGCGATGTCGCTGCCCGTCGCGGTGGCGGTCGGGAAGCCGCCGACGCTCAGCAGGCTCTCGTTATCGAAAACGATGTGGATGAGGTTTTTCGGGTGATAGCGCGCCATCGTCGTCAGGCTGCCGAGGTTCATCAGGATCGAGCC
>JALYXG010000277.1 GCA_030947205.1 Chloroflexota bacterium | reverse complement strand
GTTCATATGTTCGGCACAAACGGTTGGTATAGAATAGACAGTCCGGCATCATGGGTCGGGCATGGGCAGACGCAAAGGAGGCGGCAGGTATGTCGCTCGACGTACGAGAAATTAGCAAAGCATTCGGTGCCTTCGCGGCGGTGCAGGATGTGTCGTTCACCGCCGAGCAGGGGCAGATTTTCGGCTTCCTCGGCACAAATGGCGCGGGTAAGACGACGACGATGCGCATCATCCTCGACATCCTCCGCCCAGACAGCGGCAGCGTGACGTGGAACGGCAGACCGAATACCGACGTGCCGCGCCGCCTTTGGGGCTACCTGCCGGAGGAGCGCGGCTTGTACCCGAAGATGGTCGTCGAGGATCAACTGCTTTTTCTCGCCCAGCTCTACGGCGCGTCGGCGCGCGACGCTCGGCGTGATCTGGACGCGTGGCTGGAGCGGTTCGACATCGTGGAGAACCGCCGGAAGCGCGTCGAGCAATTGAGCAAGGGAAACCAGCAGAAGATTCAGTTCCTTGCCGCCGTGCTGCACGACCCGGAAATCCTCGTCATGGACGAGCCGTTCAGCGGCCTCGATCCGGTCAATGCCGCGCAGATGATCGAGGCGTTCGGCGAGATGCGGCGGCGCGGCAAGACGATCATCTTTTCCACGCATCAGATGGAGCAAGCAGAGGAACTCTGCCAGGCGATCGCGATTATCCATCGCGGCCGGTTGGTCGTGCAGGGCGATGTGCGCGCCGTCAAGCGGAGCACGGGGCGGCAAGTTGTCCGCCTCGCCCTCGCGGACGATCCGGACATCCCCTGGCTGGACCGACTGCCGGGCGTGACCGTCACGAAGCGGCGGCCCGATTTCGTCGAGATGGATGTGCAACACGGCAGCGACCCGGAGACGGTCCTGCGCGCCGCCCTCGAACACGGCGGCCGCGTTACCCGCTTCGAGATCGGCGAGCCGTCCTTGAACGACATCTTCCTCGCCAGCGTCGGCGGGCAAAGCGCCACCGATAGCGACGAAATGGCCGCGCCGCGCGAGACCGTCGCGGTATCGTAACGGAGAAAACGATGCAACGATCCTGGGAGAAAATCTGGCTGATCGTCCGGCGCGAGTACTGGGCGCGGGTGCGACAGCGCACGTTCGTCATCATCACGGTGCTGATGGCGGTTGCCTTCGTCCTCCTCGCCTGCGCGCCGACGATTGTGCAAGCGATCCGTGGCGGTCGCAATGACACGACGCGGATCGCTGTGCTCGATGCCGCGAATTCCGCCGCGACGCCGGACGATATTGCACGTCTCGATCAGCAACTTAAAGCGGACGGCACGAACGGGAGCGCCATCACGCTTCTGACGGCGGCCGTCTTTACCGCCGTTCCGCAGGCACAGTCGGTCAATACGGGCACATTCGATGGCTATCTCACGCTCGACCGAAATCCGGCGGGCGACCTGACCTTCGATTACGCGACGAAATCCGGCACGCGGGACGCGACCACCGCGCGCATCCAGCAGGCCGCAACCTTTCTCGCCGTGCAGGATCGTCTGACGCGCGCGGGGCTGACGCAAGCGCAGCAGGGCCAGATTTTCGCACCGCCGGCCTTCTCGGTCAGCGCCACGAATCCGAAGACGAGTGCGGACACGCAATCGGAGACGGAAAAGAACACGAATCGCGGTCTCGCCTACATCCTCGATATCCTCCTGTACACGACGATCATTGTCTACGGCATGTGGATCGCGGGCGGCGTGGTAGAGGAGAAAAGCAATCGGATCATGGAGATTATGATTAACGCCGCGACGCCGACGCAACTGATGGCAGGCAAAATCCTCGGCATCGGCGCGGCGGCGTTGACGCAGTACCTCTGCATCACGATCCCCGGCGCGGTTGCCCTCGCCTCGCAAGGGCGGATCGCGCAGGCGCTGCTCGGCGAGCGCACCGGCGCGGCGGCGCTCGACCTGACGGGGCTTTCCGTCACCGCTGTGATTGCCTTCCTCGGCTTCTTTGTCCTCGGCTTCCTGCTCTACGCCGCGCTCTACGCGGGAGCAGGTTCGCTCGTCAGCCGCCAGGAAGATGTGCAGCAGATCGCCGCGCCGATGCAGATGGCGATGATCGGCAGCTTCTTCGCCTCCATCTTCGCCCTCGGCAAGCCCGACGCGACACTGACACGCGTCCTCGCCTTCGTGCCGTTTTGCAGCCCGCTCGTTATGCTGACGCGCGTCCTCGTCGGCCACCCCGCGCCGTGGGAGATCGCGCTGTCGGTCGCCATTCTGGTGGCGAGCATTGCCTTCTTCGTCGCACTGGCGGCGCGGATCTACCGCATCGGCGTTCTCCTCTACGGCGCGCGACCGAACCTGCGCACCGTCTTCAAGATGAATCATGCGCGGGTGGCGAGGTGAAACCTCACCCCCAACCCCCTCTCCTTTGCCCTCAGCAAAGGAGAGGGGTGCAAGATTGAGATAAGTAAGCAACTATGATTTATGAGTCTTGACAGGGTAGGCCAGCGGGTGTACATATAGGATCAGGAACTGTGATCAAAAGGAGGGATGATAGATGACTCCGCCGAAGGATCAACTGCCCGCATAGGGCGTGGAGAACAGACGAACACTGTTTCGGTTCCAAAGGAGTGTGCGGGCGCAAATAAAGGCGTCCGCACTTTGATTTAAGAGGGAAGACCTAACCCCCGGCCCCTTCCCGCGAGGAAGGGGTGACTCATGCGAATTGCCCGGGCGCTTTTAATTGCGCCTCGACGTCTCGACGATTCCCCTCCCCTTCCTCGCGGGAAGGGGCCGGGGGTTAGGTTCCCCCAGCGCCGCTATAATCTCCGCCCGCACGTCTGCATCCGACTCTACCATCCGGCAGTGTTCGAGGGCCGCACGCGCCGTTTTCCCGCCGAGATGGCCGAGCGCCCAGGCGGCGTGACCGCGCACGAGCGGCGCATCGTGCTCCCGGAGCGCATGCATCAGGGCGGGGACGGCGGCGTGGTCACCACTGTTACCGAGGGCGA
>JALYXG010000275.1 GCA_030947205.1 Chloroflexota bacterium | reverse complement strand
TAGTTGTGCGCAGGAGCGTGTCATAGATATTGACGAGGACGAAGAGTGACGGGTTATCATCGGCTTGCCACGGGATGAGCACGGACTGCGGCTCAGCGTTGCGGGCCATCTTCAGCGCCTTGCCCTTGCCACCGGCAGCGGCGGCAGTCGTCGGCGCGGCGGCAGCGGCGGTGGTTGGGGCGGCGGCTGAACCGCTCGTCGCTGGTGCGGCAGTCGCGGCAGCGGCGGTCGTCGGCGCACTGGCGGGCGCGCTCGTCGCACCAGTCGCCGGCTTCGGCGTGTCAGTGGCGCTGCTCGTCCCGCCGCAGGCGGCAAGGATCGCGGCACCGGCGGCGGCGGTCGCCCCGGCGAGGAAATGGCGGCGGCTCAGTCTGCCTTGGTTCGTTCCCGATTTGGCATGTAGGTCAGTCTGCATACCGGTCATGTCGTTCATGCCTCTTCCATCCCTTCACGTTGCGTGCGATCCATTCGCGCGATGCGCTACACCGCTGTCGCGCCTGTTAGCGAAACCGTCCCGTGCGCCTCGCTCCGCTTGTCATTCGTGGCAGTCAAAGGAACTGTCACCGTATCGTTACAAGACGATGCAACTGGTGCGTGAACGTTAGCATAGCGCAGCCTTGCGTCGCAGACAAGGGGCCGGGGGTTAGGTTCCCCGGTCATTCCGCGACGCCGATGCCAATCAGCAACCCGTTCGCGAGCACCGCCGGGTTGATCGTCAAAAAGAGCACACGGCCCGTCACGGGCGAGACGATCGTTTCCAGCGTCTCGCCGAAGAGCGAGCCGACCGTGCCGATCTCCTGCCCCTTCTGTACCGCGTCGTTCGCCGCGACGGACGGATAAAACATGCCGGCGTTCTGCGAGTACAGCCATTCAAACGCCGTGAGCACCGTCGGCGGTGGCACGTCCGGGAGGGTTTTCTCCGTCATGCTGAGATGCGCCATGACGCGATGGACGCCGTCCGTTAGCAGGGTCACGGCATCGTGTTGCAGTTGGCCGACACCGCCCGCCTCGGCGAGGACGCCGGGCACGCCGCGCTCGGCGGCGGCGACGTAGCTGGACGAGCCTTTCGCCCGCTGGATCGGTCGGTCCACGGTGAGCAGATACGGTAGCCCGAAGGCGCGCGCCAGTTCCATCGCCTTCACATCCGCCGGTTCGCTGCCCTTGCGGCAGATGCTGAAGGGCACGAGGTCTTCGGGGATGTCGCCGCCGTGCAGGTCAATATATGCATCGGCATGGACGATGAATTCGTTGACGAGCGCGTGCGTCATCTGCTCGCTGTAGGTGCCGTTTGGGTTGCCGGGGAAGACGCGGTTCGGATTGATGTTGTCCACCGGGCAGACGAACATGCTGCGCTTCCAGAAGGCGGGCAGGTTCAGCACCGGCATCAGCACGACCGTGCCGCTGATCTCCGCCGCATCGAGTCGCGCGCTGAGGCGGATGACCGTCTCGACCGCCGGGTACTCGCCGCCATGCACGCCCGCGCCGACGAACAGTACTGGGCCGGGTTTCGCTCCCGTGATCGTCGTCACCGGCCGTGGTTCATCTGTCAGCGCCGCGCCGGGCAGCGTCACCATGTGCCGCTGCGTCGTCCCCGCCGTGAGCGGGCCAAGAATCGGGATCGTCGGTGGGTGGGTGTTCGCCATCACTCATCTCCTTTGTAGGACAGGTAATTTAGTGCAGAGGACGCAGAGATCACAAAGGGGAAACCATTCATTTACTTTCTCTCTTCTCTGTGCTCTCTGCGTCCTCTGCGTCCTCTGCGTCCTCTGCGCTCCGTCTCCCAACTGTTTCATCGCCGCAGACGCGGGTCGAGGGCGTCGCGCAGGCCGTCGCCGAGCAGGTTCATCGCGAGGACGGTCAGCATAATCGCGAGGCCGGGGAAGGTGCTGATCCACCACTGGTCGCGCAGGTAGCCGCGCCCTTCGCTGAGCATCCGCCCCCATTCCGGCGAGGGGGGTTGGCTGCCGAGGCCAAGAAAGGAGAGCGAGGCGGCGGCGAGGATCGCCGTGCCCGTACCGAGCGTCGTCGCGACGATCACTGGCGCGATCACGTTCGGCAGAAGGTGCCGGACGAGAATAATCCGCGTCGGTGCGCCACTGACGCGCGCGGCGTCCACATAGACATTCTCCTTCGCCGCCAGCACCGAGCCGCGCACGAGCCGCGCGTAGGTCGGGATGCCGGAGATGCCGACGGCGATCATCAGGTTTGCCAGGCTCGGCTTACCCCGGATCGTGACGATTGCCAGCGCGAGCAGGATGCCGGGCACGGCAAGCATCACATTGATGACGTACATCAGCAGCGCGTCCACCCAGCCGCCGTAATAGCCCGCCAATAGCCCGATCGTCACGCCGAACGTCGCCGCAATGCCCACGGAGATCAGGCCAATCGTCAGCGAAATCCGCGCGCCAAAGAGGATGCGGCTGAGGATGTCCCGCCCATACTGGTCCGAGCCGAAGAAGTACGGGCTACCCGGCGAGAAGAGCGCGTTGTCGCTGATCTTGATCGGGTCGAAGGGCGCGATCAGGGGCGCGGCGACCGCGACGATGGCGAGCACGGCGAGAATGACGATGCCGACGAGCGCGCCCTTGCTTCGCCGCAATCGCTGCCAGAGCGCCCGCCCCCGTCCGACGCTCGTGGTCGGCAGTGCGACGCGTTCCGTGGCAGTGGTCAGTGTCCCGCTCTGTGCCATCTATCCCCCGATGATCGAAAGAACGAACCGCTCAAGATGCCAAGAAGAGAAAGAAGACCACCGCAGAGGACGCAGAGCGCGCAGAGACCTCAGAGGAAAACGAGATGAATTTTTTTCTCTGTGCGCTCTGCGTCCTCTGCGTTCTCTGCGCTCATCCCCTTCTTCTCTTGGCGTCCTTGCGGGCGCCCTCTGGGCAGTATTGGCGGTTCCAATGTTTTACCCTCCGACGCGGATGCGCGGGTCGAGGACGCCGTAGGAGATGTCCACGATCAGGTTGACGATCACGTAGGTCGTCGCGATGAGCAGGACGATTCCCTGCACCATCGGGAAGTCTTTGGCGAGGATCGCGGTGACGATCAGCCGCCCGATGCCGGGGCGTGCGAAGACCGTCTCAACGATCACCGTGCCCGCCATCAGGCTACCGAACTGCAAGCCGAAGATCGTCACGACCGGGATCAGCGCATTCTTGAAGCCGTGCCGGAGGACGACGCGCGTCTCGCGCAGCCCCTTCGCGCGGGCGGTCGTCATATACTCCTGTCGCAACACTTCGAGCATCGAGGAGCGGGTGAGTCGCGCGATGATCGCGGAGGCGCTCAAGCCGAGCGTCAGCGCGGGCAGGACGAGATGTTTAAGGTCGCCGCCGCCCGTTGCGGGGAACCAGCCGAGACGAAGTGAGAAGAGAAAAATCATCAGCAACCCGAGCCAGAACGAGGGCATCGAGACGCCACAAAGCGCCAGCAGCATCGGTCCGAAGTCGAGCCAGCCATTCTGGTTGACCGCCGCGATCATTCCGAGTGTCACACCGAGGACGATGGCGATCAGCAGGGCGGCGATTGCCAGTTGCAGTGTCGAACCGAGGTTGTCGGCAATCTCCGTGCGCACAGGCCGCTTCGAGCGGATCGAAAGTCCCAAATCGCCCCGCGCCGCGTTCGCGACGAAGCGGCCAAACTGCGTCGGCAGCGGGTCGTCGAGATGCAACTGAGAGCGTAGCAACTCGATCTGCTGCGGGCTGGTCTGGAAGTCCGCGAGCAT
>JALYXG010000261.1 GCA_030947205.1 Chloroflexota bacterium | reverse complement strand
GCCGATGAACTACAAACGACCATTGTCGGCGGTCGCGTCCAGCGCGTCGGCCTCGCGGACGAACGCACCCTCGTCCTGGAAATCTTCGCGCGCGGCACGCGCCACCAACTGCTCATCAGCGACCACCCGCAGACCGCGCGCGTCCACCTCGTCCCGCAACGCCTGACTGCGGACGCCGCGCGTGTCACGCCGTTCCTCCTCCTCGTCCGCAAACATCTGCGCGGGGGGCGGATCGTCGGACTGGCACAGCCCGCCTTCGAGCGGACGTTGGCGCTGAGTATCGTCAAGGCGCATCCGCCCGTCAAGGAGCGCGACGAGCCGCCGGACGACGACGATGCGGGCGACGAAGACGACGAACCCGGCATGTTGCCGCCCGGTTGGACGTTGGATGAAACGGCGCTCATCGTCGAGATCATGGGCCGCCACTCGAACGCCGTGCTGGTCGGCGCGAACGGCGTGATCCTCGACGCGCTCAAACGCGTGCCGCCCGCAACGAGCCGCGTCCGCCCGATCTTGCCGCACCTGCCGTACGCGCCACCGCCACCACAGGAGAAGGCCGACCCATCGGCGATCACGCCGGGGCAGATGCGGCACCGCTGCCTGCTCGCGGGCGAGAAGACGAGCCTCGCCTCCACCCTCGTCGGATCGCTGGGCGGCATCAGCCCACAAGTCGCGCGCGAACTCGCCTTTCGCGCCACAGGCCGTGCGGACGCGCCTGCTACGGCCTGCGACCCCGACCGGCTCATCGCCGCGCTCCGAGACGCACTCCAACCGATGCAGGATGGCGCGTGGCGTCCCGTCTTGTATCTGCGCGATGGTACGCCCGTCGCCTTCTCGCCATTCCCGCTGATGTCCGTCGCCGCGATCCCGGGAACAACCGCCGAGGAAGACGCTTCGATCTCCGCGATCACCGCGCGGTTTTTTGCGGAAACCGACCGCGCGACCGCCCACGGCGAGCGGCGCAACCGCCTCGTGCAGGCGATTGCCGGCGCGGCGGCACGGATTGACACCCGCCTCGCCGCCCTCCGAGGCGAACTAAAGCGCGCGGAAGATGCCGAGTTGAACCGGCGCAGGGGCGAGGCGATCTACGCCCACGCCTACGCCATCGCACCCCGGCAGATGACGCTACAGTCCGACGACGGCCTGATGATTGCTCTCGATCCCGCACTCTCGCCGTCCGAGAACGCGCAGCGGTATTTCGAGCAGTACCGCAAAGCCCAACGCGCCACCGAGGGCTTGCCGGAGCGGGTCGTGCAGGCGGAGACTGAGCGCGCCTATCTCGGTCAGATGTCCGCCCTCGTCGAAACCGCGACCGCCTTCGACGATCTCGTCACGCTCGAACGGGAGTGGCACGAATACGCTGGAACGCGCGTGGCCGCACCAGCGAAGCCGCAGCGGGGCCGCCCGCGACCGACCGCCGTGCGCCGCCCGCGCGCCTACACAACCCCAGTCGGCCATCGCCTTCTCGTCGGCCGGAGCGGGCCGCAGAATGAGCAGGTCACCTTCGCGCTCTCCCAGCCGGAGGACACCTGGCTCCACGCGCGGGGCGTCGGCGGCGCGCACGTCATCGTCCAGTGGAGCGCGGAGCATGTGCCGCACGCGGCGGACGATGCGCGCATCATCGAAATGGCGGCACGATTGGCGGCCTACTACAGCAGTGCGCGCACGGCAGGCCACGTCGAGGTGGATTTCGCGCCGCGCAGGCAGGTGCGAAAGATCGCGGGCGCAGGCCCCGGCATGGTGACGTACCGGGGCGAGCGGACGTTGCGGGTCGAACCGGTCAGCCTCGAACACCTCGTGCAGCAAGGAGCGCTCCGCCCTCCCGGCGGTCGCGGGGGTGAATAACCGCCGCGTGCGTGGTATGGTTTCGGGGAAGATGTTCCTCGTTTCGGGGTCGGACCACACGGGCGTCATCGGGCGCACCGCCAGCTATTTTCGTCGCAGCCGAGGCACGCCATGCCGATCATCCTCGCCACCAAAATCACGCTGCTGGACATTTTCATCGCGACGATGGTGATGAAGGTGCTCTTCTTTATCTTCATCGTCTACGTCAGCCGCCTTATCAAGCGCGACGACGACCTACGCGACGCGGCTGCCGCCCCCGCGCTTCTGCGCACGACGCCGCCGAAAGAGCGCGTCCCCGTCGTCGCCTGCCCGTTCTGCGGCTGTGAATGCGCGGCATCGGTACACAAAGAAGTCGTCGCGGACCGGACGATCTACGAACTGATCTGCTGGGAATGCCACGCCGCCCTCCCCGAAACCGCCCTCGTCGCCCTGATCGAACCGACCGAATGGCTCCGGCGCTCCGTCGCCAGCGGCCAGCACGCGGCGGGCGACTAAACGTCGCTAGAGCGCACCCAACGGAAAGCGACGCACCCGACTCCTTAACGCATCGTAGGGGCGGTGCTCGAACCCTCCTCCCCCGTCCCGCAGTAACGCCTCGCTATTCTGCAATCGCGCCATGGCGACCCCAAAAGGGCGGTGCGAGTACCGCCCCTACGAAACAAAAACACGCGGCGTCTCATCTCTAACGCCGCGCGTTGTATTTTTCTGCCTACTGTCTGCTTTCCCCGCGCTACGCCGCCAGTTTTGGACGACGCCAGAAGCGGCCACGCTCGCCACGCGGGAGCGCGTAGTACGTGCAGACCGTGCCGACCTCGTACAGCGCATACATCGGCAGTGCGACGAGCATCATGTTGAATGGGTCGGGTGTCGGCGTGATTGCCGCCGCCGCAATTGCGCAAATCAGGAATGCGTACTTCCGCCACTTGCGCAATTTGTCCATATTGACGACGCGAATCTTCGCCAGCACAAAGAGTGCGGCAGGCAACTGGAATATCAGTCCGATGCCGATGGAGATGCGCAAGAAGAAGGAAAGGTATTTGTCCGAGGTCGGCGTGAACTGAAAATGCTGGCCGAGTGTGAACGAGACAAGAAAATGGAGGAACGATGGGATTACGTAGAGATTTGCAAACATGACACCGGCAATAAAGAGTATCGAAGCAACCGGGATACCCCAGAGCAAATACTTCAGTTCATGCGGCAACAAACCGGGCGCCATGAAGCGCACAATCTGATAGAAGAGTAGCGGGGATGCGATCACGATACCGATATATGCCGCGACTTTGAAATACGTGATGAACCCTTCTGCGGGTTCAATGGTGATGACATTGACGCGCGAATCATACTTTGTCGCCTGGTAGACCATCCACGCGATGACGCGATTGGCGAAGATGAACCCGACAATCATCCCCGCGAAGATGGCGAGGATAGACTTGACGAGGCGCCCCCGGAACTCGATCAGGTGTTCCTGGAGCGTCATCATGTCCGCGTCCGGCTTCGGCTTCTTCGGGTTTTTGCGGACGGCGCGAAGTGGATTCAGGTTGCGGAGCGAATTTGGAAGCCGTGGCGGCCGGACAGAAATATTCGCCATTTACGATGCCCTCATTCCCTGCCGAGTCGGCCGCCACGCGGGACGGTGCTAGTTCTGGTGCTCCTCGATGTAGCTGGTGGCGTCACCGACAGTGAGCATTTTTTCCGCGTCTTCATCCGAGATTTCCAGGCCGAACTCTTCTTCCAATGACATGATTAACTCGACCAGGTCGAGCGAGTCTGCATTGAGATCGTCCACGAACGACGCTTCCGGCGTGATCTCTTCTTCATCCACGCCCAGCTGCTCCGTGACGATACCCTTCAACCGATCATAGATCGTAGAAGTGGACACCCCGCGCTCCTCCACTAACATCCTTCATCACACGGCGGCACGCCCCAGGGCGCACTCACTTTCCCAGTATAGCATACGTACGTGTGCGCCTTTTGGTTCTGTTTCATCCGGTTTCGCGCGCCAGCTCGCCCGCCGCGATCCGTCCCGCGACGGTACCGAGCGTGCCGTTAATGAACTTGCCGGAGTTCTCGCTGCCGTACCGCTTCGCCAGTTCCACCGCCTCATTGATCACCGCGCCCACCGGAACATCGGTGCTGTACAGCAGTTCACACAGGGCGAGCCGCAGGATATTCAGGTCCACGCGCGGCAACTGCGCGATCGGCCACGCGGGCGCGGTGGCGGCGATCAGGCCGTCTAATTCGTCCCGATGCCCTAGCACGCCGTTCACGAGCCGCTCCGCATAGTCGCGGAACCCGTCGGCGAGCAGCATTTGATCGAACTGCCGGGCGCGGACATCCTCGACATCGTGCCCAACGAGGTCCACCTCAAACAGTACCTGCAACGCGCCCTCACGCGCCTTGCGCTGCTTCTGACCGAACTGATCGCTCCCCGCGCGTTTCCGCCGGGGGCGAGGCAACGCGTCCGACTCGACCGTCACGGTCGTTTCCGTTTCTGTTTCTGTATCCATATCCTCGTCGCTCAAAAGCAGCAACGGCTCCTCAATAGTTGAACGTGTCATCGTTCGGTATCCCTTTCCGGCGCGCGGTCGGCCTGCGGCGGCACGAATGCGCCCTCGACATCGCGGACAAAGACATTCACTTCCTTCGCCTCCATGCCGAGCAATCGCTCAATCGCCGCCGCGATCTGCCGCCGCACGACCGCGCTCACATCCGCGACCTGTTCGCCCGCCGCAACGATGATGCCAATGTCAGCATGGACGGCGTTCCCTTCCACCCGCACATGCACCGTTCGCCGTCCGTACGGCGCGGTTCGTACGACACCTGGCACCTTCAGCGCCGTCATCTCGACGACCGCCGCCAGCACACTCTGCGCGACGATCACCCTACCGAGTTGTTCTCCCGCCGTGTCGTGCATTTCAAATCTCTCAGTAGCGCAGGCTTCAGTCTGCGTCTCTATCACTATCGCGGGCTGGAAAGCCCGCGCTATCGGGCTGGGATGCAGGCTGAAGCCTATGCTACCGTTAAGAACCGTCGCCGCTCAACATCTGCTCGACGAACCGGGTGTGGACCTCGCCACGCCGGAACCGGGCGTCGCGCAAAATGCGGAGGTGAAACGGCACGGTCGTGGCAATGCCGCCAATGATCGTTTCTTCGAGCGCACGCCGCATCCGATCCATCGCCCCTTCGCGCGTCTCGGCCAGGACGATTACTTTGCCCAGCAGCGAGTCGTAGAACGGCGGGACGCGATACCCGGCATAAAGGTGGCTGTCCACGCGCACGCCGGGGCCACCGGGCGGTACATACGTAGTAATCGTACCGAGCGACGGGGCGAACCCCCGATCCGGGTCTTCCGCCGTAATCCGACACTCGATCGCGTGTCCATGCATCGTACGAGGGCGTTCCGGGAGCGTCAAGGGTTCGCCCGCCGCGATCCGCAACTGCCACGCGACGAGGTCCACACCGACAACCATCTCCGAGACGGGGTGCTCGACCTGGATGCGGGTGTTCATCTCCATGAAATAAAAACGCCCATCGCCGTCCATCAGGAATTCCAGCGTGCCTGCGCCGCGATATTTCAGTTCTTTCGTGCCGCGCGCCGCCATGTCCCACAGCGTTTGCCGCTGCTTCGCCGACAAACCCGGCGCGGGCGATTCTTCGAGCAGTTTCTGGTGCCGCCGCTGGAGCGAGCAGTCCCGCTCGCCGAGGATGACGATTTTGCCCTCGCCATCGCCGAGCACCTGCACCTCGATATGGCGCGGCGCTTCGAGGAACCGCTCGACGTACATCTCCCCATTGCCGAATGCCGCTTCCGCCTCCGCCCGCGCGAGGGGCAGCACGCGCTCCAGTTCGGATTCGGAGCGCACGATGCGCATGCCCCGGCCCCCGCCACCCACTGCCGCCTTGAGCATGACCGGGAAGCCGATTCGACGCGCGGCGCGCAGCAGATCGCCGTCGTTGGTGGCGGGCGTTTCGAGGCCAGGGAGGATCGGTAGCCCGGCGCGGCGCATCGTTTCGCGGGCCGCCGCTTTGTCCCCCATCCGTGCAATCGTCTCGGCGCGTGGCCCGATGAAGGTGATGCCCAGTTCCTCGCACATCTCCGCCATGTACGCGTTCTCGGCGAGGAAGCCGTACCCCGGATGGATCGCATCGCAGCCCGTTAGTTGCGCCGCCGTGACGATGCGTGGCCTACTGAGATACGACTGCGCCGCCGGCCCCGGCCCGATGCAGACCGCCTCGTCCGCCAGTTGCACCGGCAGCGACTCCCGGTCCGCCTCCGAATACGCGACCACCGCCGGCACTCCCAGGTCCCGGCA
>JALYXG010000240.1 GCA_030947205.1 Chloroflexota bacterium | reverse complement strand
GACCGCTCCGGCATGCGGATGGTCATTGAACTGAAGCGCGATGCCCAGCCGATGAAGGTGCTGAACAACCTGTTCAAGCACACCGCCTTGCAGACGACGTTCGGCGTCAACATGATCGCCCTCGTGGACAATGGCACGCAGCCACACACGCTGACCCTGAAGCGTGCGTTGCAGGAGTTCATCGCCCATCGGCAGGTCGTTATCCGCCGCCGCACCGAGTACGACTTGCGGAAAGCGCAGGAGCGCGCCCACATCCTCGAAGGCTTGAAGATCGCCCTCGATCACCTCGACGAAGTGATCGCGACGATCCGCAAAAGCCAGACGACCGAGACGGCGCGCAAGAACCTGCGCACGGCCTTCAAATTGACGGAAGTACAGGCGCAAGCGATCCTCGATCTGCGCCTCGCCCGTCTCGCTGCTCTCGAACGGAAGAAGATCGAGGAGGAACACAAAGAGGTTCAGAAGGCGATCAAGGATTACCAGGACATCCTTGCCCGCCCCGAGCGCGTGCTGGGCATCATCAAGACGGACCTGGAGGACATCAAGGAGCGCTACGGCGATGAGCGGCGCACGGAAATCCGCGCCGAGGCGTCCGGTGACCTCAGCGAGGATGACCTGATCCCCGATGTGGACGTCGTCGTTACGCTGACCAAGACGGGCTACATCAAGCGTATCCCCGGCGACACCTACCGCACGCAGCATCGCGGCGGGCGCGGCATCACGGGCGTCAAGCCGAAGGAAGAAGACAAGGTCGAGCACATTTTGCATTGCAGCACGATGGACTCGCTCCTTTTCTTCACCGACCGGGGCAAGGCGTTCCAGGTTAAAGTCCACGAACTGCCGGATGCATCGCGCACTGCCAAGGGCACGCCGATCATCCAGTTAATCAATATTCAGCAGAATGAAACCGTCACGACGCTGCTGGCGGTCCGGGACTACGGCGACAGCTCGTTCCTGACGATGGTGACCAAGAATGGGCGGATCAAGCGGACGGAACTAAAAGCATTCGCCTCGGTGCGTTCGTCCGGTCTGATCGCGCTCGGTCTCGATGAGGGCGACGAACTCCGTTGGGTGCGCGTGACGACGGGCAACGATCAGATGATCCTGACGACGCGACGCGGCTCGGCGATCCGCTTCAATGAATCGGATGCGCGGGCGATGGGTCGCACGGCGGCGGGCGTCCACGCGCTTTCCCTGCGCGACAAGGACACCCTCGTCTCCGCCGACGCGATCCCGGAGGAGCGCGCGAAAGACCTCTGCCTCTTCGTCATCGCGCAGAACGGCATGGGTAAGCGGACGCGCGTCTCGGACTTTCCCGTCCAGAAGCGCGCGGGCCTCGGCGTGATCGCGATGAAGGTGACGCCAAAGACGGGCGACATCGTTGCGGCGGGAATCGTCGAGACGACCGACGAACTGATCTTCATCTCCGGCAAGGGGATCGTTATGCGCACCAAGGTGTCCGACCTCCGCGTCATCGGACGGGCGACGCAGGGTGTCATCATGATGCGGATGGACGACGGCGACCGCGTCGCCTCCTTCGCCCGCGTCCCCGCCGGCGCGGACGAAAACGGCCTCGTGACGGAGACGATTGTCGAGCCGATCATACCCAATAACGCGGCGACGGAAAAGCGACGCAAAGCCGTCGAACCCGCACTCGTCCCCGCCGACGGGGATTAATCGAAATCGGGGAGAACCGCAGAGAACGCAGAGGTCACAGAGGAAAGAAAGATTTGAATGAAACGGAATGCACCGTGCCGTCTTCTTCAGCCCTCTCTTCTTCTCTCTCTGTGACATCTGCGTTCTCTGCGGTTCTCCCCGGTTTTAGGATGGTGTGAACGATGAGTATGCCTACGGTTCCAACGCTGCCCGCGCCAAGATCAGCGATGGCAAGCGCGCCGAGCGATGTGATCCGCGTCGGGCTGGCGCAGGTGCGGCCCGCTCTCGGCGACCTCGATGCCAACATCGCGACGCACGAGCGCGTCATCGTCGAGGCGCGGGATGC
>JALYXG010000200.1 GCA_030947205.1 Chloroflexota bacterium | reverse complement strand
GCTTCCGGCTGCTCTTCGGCCTGACGACGGGCGGCGTCGGCCCGACAACCAATGCCCTGATCGCGGAGATCACGCCTGAGGAGCAGCGCGGCTCAGTTTTCGGTCTTCTTTCGGCCTCGACTGCGGCAGGCGGGTTGATCGGCCCGCTCGGCGCGTCCACTCTTGCCGCCGTGACGAGTCTGCGCGTCCCCTTTTTCCTCACCGGCCTGATGCTCCTGCTCGCCGCCCTCTGGGTCTGGCGCGAAGTGCCTCAATCCATCGCCGATGCCGCCCGTGGCGACGCGCCCCTACCTCTGCCCGCGCCAACCCCTGCCGCGCGGCGGTCGTAGGGAAAGGCGGTCGCCTTTCCCTACGAGTGCAGGTACCCTACTTCGTCTTTGTGCCGTGGTGGCGATTAATCAGGGTGTCGGCGTGCTTGTCGAAGGCGGCGAGCGCCTTGTCTTCCTTCGCCTGATCAATCTTCTTGTCCGCGACCGCCTTGTCGAGGTCGGTCTTGAGCGTGGCGCGCAGCGTCGCCTTCAGATCATCAAGCTTGACATTGTGCGCCGCCGCCTCATCGGCGAGGCTCTTGCCGCCCTTGAGGTCCTGCGTCAACTGCTGCTCGCTGATGTTCAGTTGCTTGGCGACGGCCAGCAACTCGTCCTTGCGGAGTGTGGCGTCCCCGCGCTTCTCAGTCTTCGCGCCTTTCCCGGTCTGCGTGCCATCTTTGAGCGTGCAAACATCGGCGCTACTGTTCACTTTGTCGTGCGCGACCTGCGCCTGCTGGGACGTGATGGTGTTCGCGGCGAGCCGGGCATCAATCGCCTGATTGAGCGTTGCCTTTTCCGCTGTTTGCAATTTCGCCACGTCAATGCCGAGATTGCTCGCCAGCCGGTTCGTCATGTCCGCGCAGCGAGAGGTGGTCGTTTTTGCGGGCGGGCTTGCGGTGCCATTCGCCGCACCGACGACGGCGACCCCGCCCGTCAGCGCCAGCGTTGTGGCGAGCAGGCCACCGGCAAGTTTGCGTTTGCTGGATTGCGTGAGATGAGAAAGAAACATTGATCGTGACCTCCATAGGTGAAAAGACTCTATCCGTGCGCCCCGCCGGATACTTCCACGCCGGGGCACACTCATTCCACGGATGAGCGCCGGTGCGGGGGTGAAGAAAGTGTAAAAAGACTTGCCCGAAAAGGTCAAAATATGGCGGGTGCATTTGATGGGATCAGTCCAGATACGGTGCGAGGCCGCGCTCCACGGCGTCGGGGTCGTCGTGCTCGATGCCGTAGAGCGCTTCCTGAAGCGGGAAGGTACTGAGGTAGAAGCGGGCGCGGGGCAGCATCGCTTCCATCGCCGGATAGACGGCGAACCCGTGTCGCACAAACGGTTCGCCATACGTGAGGAGGGCCGCGACATCGAGCGCCGGGTCGCCGATGCCCGCCGAGCCGAAGTCAATCACCGCCGTTATTGCCCCCGCACGCGTGTCCCAGAGCAGATTGCCGCTGCCGAAGTCGCCGTGGATCACGGTCGGCGTGAAGGCGAAGTTGCCCGGATCGTCGCGGAAGGCCGCGAATCGTGCCGCGATTCGCTCCCGTGCGCCCTCCGGCATATGCGGGAAAAGCGCGGCCCGGATCTCCGCTGCCAGATCGTCCCAGAGTTGACGCCAATCGGCGGCGGGTAGCACATCTGCAACCTGGCCGGTGGGGATACCGTGCAAGTCGTGCAAGAAAGCGGCCAGTTGTATCGCGAGCCGCCGCACGATGGCCGGGTCGGTGATCGTGGCGATGGTCTCACGCCAGAGCGGTTCGCCCGGCAGCAGTCGGTAGCCCGCGAAGACCTGCCCGACGGCGCGTGGCACGAAGCGATGATAGGTCGGTTCAGGGACCGGCAGAGGAAGTGTGAGCCGAATCCGGTCGAGGAGGGCGATTTCCTTTTCCAGCTTCTCGATCCCCTCGTTGTGGCGCGGGAAGCGGAAGATCAGATCGTCGTTGACGATCAGGATGTCGTTGTACTGCCCCTCGTCGTTCAGGCGCATCCGCTCGATGCGCAGGTTCGGATACGCCGCATACAGGGCTGCAATGTAGTGGGATCGGCGGATGGACGAACTCATCTCAGCGCTCGTTGATCGTGAATACGCGCTTACGCCGCGTCGGAAAGAAAATCAGTCGCCGTCAGTTCAATCATAAGTGGTGTATCGCGCTGTACTGTTTCCGGCTCTGTCTGCTGCTTGCGCCGAACCTCCTCGACGATTTCGTTCACCTTGTCGTTGAGGCGAAGCGCGACTGGCCCGCGTAAATAGTAACTTCCTGATTTCTGGTCGAGGCGGGCGGGGATTTCAGCAACGTACACCGAAAAATCACCGAAATCATATAGGGTTGAGATAATTACTTCGAGGCTATCGTTTGAAGTGCTGGAAACCCGTTTCCCCTGATACGGGCCGATCGTTCTCGTCACTGTCGTTGTGATCTTAACCCGTTTTTTTACCACCGATTACGCTCCGTTCGCCATAGCCGCACGAGTGGGCGATACATCGTCACAATCGCAACTCCCATATCATCACGTTCCACGCAGACATGGAGCCACCGTCCGCGAAAGCGCATCTCCTGCTGCATACCGGATACCATACTACAAAAGAGCCAGCGATTGCGTTGGGCATCCGCTTCGATAACAGCACCTGAGACAACAACCCGAATTGCCTGTCCAAAGGTAAACCCTTCATCGAACATGTGAAAATCGGAATGCTCCTTGTTCATCTCGAAATCCCCGATTTCGACGCAGAGCCGTATTTCCGCGATGGCCGCCGCATCATCCATCCGTCGGGCGTTGACGGAGCGCGGGGCGAAGGACGTCCGCGATGGTCTTCTCGTCGCCCGGCTGCATCGTCTGGGTGTTGATGATGACGCTATTCGGTGCGGCGCTCGGTCCGGTCGGCTCGAAGAGGTAGATGCGCGTGTCGCCGGTTTCCAGCGCGACGACGAGGGCGTGCGCGTCAATGCGACTTTCCGGGGTGAAGCGGAGTTCGACGCGCGGCGTGATGTGTTCGTGCCCGTCGT
>JALYXG010000165.1 GCA_030947205.1 Chloroflexota bacterium | reverse complement strand
CGCCGCCGCGTCGGGCCGAAGGGTCTGGGGCTGTTCGAGGAAATCACCTGGGACGCGGCGCTGGACGAGATCGCGGCACGTTTCAAGGGAATTATCGCCACCAGCGGCCCCGAGGCGATCCTGCCCTACAACTACAGTGGCACGCTCGGCCTCTTGCATAACGAGAGCATGGATTACCGCTTCTTCAACCGCCTCGGCGCAAGTGAGTTGGACCGGACGATCTGCTCGGTCGCGGGCGGCGAGGCGATTGTTCACACACTCGGCGCGAAGACGGGCACCGACCCGGAGACGTATGTCCACAGCAAACTGATCGTCGTCTGGGGATCGAACCCGGTCTCGACGAACCCGCACCTGATGCCCTTCATCAAGAAGGCGCGGCAGAACGGTGCGCAACTCGTCGTCATTGATCCCCGGCGCACGCGCACCGCCGCGCAGGCGGATTGGCACATCCAGCCGCAGCCGGGCACGGATGCCGCGCTCGCCCTCGGCGTGATGCACGTCCTTATCACCGAGGAGATGACCGACGAGGCGTACCTCGCGGCGCACGCACACGGCTACGAGGCGCTCAAAGAACGGGCGATGGAGTACCCGCCCGCCCGCGTTGCCCGGATCACCGGGCTGAGCGAGGACGAGATCGTCCGCTTCGCGCGGCTCTATGGGACGGTCGCGCCCGCCGTGATCCGCGTCAACTACGGCATGCAGCGGCACACGAACGGCGGCATGATGATCCGCACCGTCGCCTGCCTCCCCGCGCTGACCGGCGCCTACGGCACGCTCGGCGGCGGCCTGACGCTCTCGACGAGCGGCGGGCCGAAGATCAACCACGCCGCGCTGAAGCGCCCCGATCTCCGGGGCAAACCGGCGCGCCACATCAACATGATCCAGATCGGCGATGCGCTGACGGGCGATCTCGACCCGGCGGTGCGCGCGCTGTACGTCTACAACGCGAACCCCGCCGCCGCCGCGCCCGACCAACAGAAAGTGCGCGACGGGCTGCTACGCGACGACCTCTTCCTCGTTGTCCACGACCCGTTCTTCTCGGACACGGCGATGTACGCGGACATCGTGCTCCCCGCGACGACGCAACTGGAGCACATGGATTTGCACACCGCGTACGGCACCTACTACATCAATCTCAATCAGCCCGCGATCGCACCACTCGGCGAGAGCATCCGCAACACCGAGGTTTTCCGCCTGCTCGCCGCGCGGATGGGTTTCGACGAGCCGTGTTTCCGCGACACGGACGAGGATTTGGTGGATCAGGCGCTCACCTCCGATCACCCGCACATGCGCGGCATCACGCGCGAGCGGCTGATGGCCGAGGGGTTCGTGCGCCTCAATGTTTCCGACCCCGACACGCCGTTCGTGTCGTACGGCGACGGCATCTTCCCGACGCCCTCCGGCAAGATCGAACTGTTTTCGGAAACGCTCGAACGGCTCGGCCTCGACCCGCTGCCGACGCACACGCCCCTCGCCGAGAGCGCGGACGGCAGCCCGGAATTGCACGCCAAATACCCGCTCGCCCTCCTGACGCCGAGCACGCACCACTTCCTCAACACGACCTTCGGTAATGTGCCGTCGCTCGTCCACAAGGAAGGGACGCCGTTTATCGAACTCAATCCCGCCGATGCCGACGCGCGTGGCATCGTGAGTGGCGACCTCGTCCGCGTCTTCAACGACCGGGGCGAGACGTTCGTCACCGCCGTCGTCGGCGAGGCGACGAAGCCCGGTGTCGCGGTCGCCCCGGCGATCTGGTGGGACAAGCAGCACAAGAAACGGCACGGCCTGAACGCCCTCACCAGCCAGCGTACTGCCGATCTCGGCGGTGGCGCGACCTTCTACACGAACTTGGTGGACGTGGAGAAACCCACCCCCTAACTCCCCCCCGATACGGGCGGGAAAAGAACCGCGACACCGCCGACCGCGTTGTACCGAGTACATGGCGCGCGGCATGTCAGCGTCGCCGTGCCATTACCGCGACGTTCGTCTGTGCTCACGTTCGGACATCAGGATTATTGACAATCTATGGATTTTCGCTTTGCTTTCGGTATAATGTGCGCGTACGGGAGCAGGTATGGCAACAAGAGGGAGGCGCGATGGCGGATGCGCAATGAGATACGCTCGCTGCGCGGTTAGTGGCGTGGCGGTGCGGCAAAGAGCGTGTGCGACGTGTGTGCGAAGCAGCAAATTTGGGGAGGTATCCAATGTACCCGAGCGACACAATCGAGGCCGATGAGCAGCAGGGTCGGTGGCACACCTGGCGCGCGATCCGCTGGCTGATCACGGCGGCGGCGAGCCTCATGCTCGTTACGCTCTTTCTCACCCAGGGAACATCCACCGAAGCGGCGGCGCCCGCAGCGACAGCGCCCGCAGCGACCGATACGGCGGTCTATCACGAGATGGACGCGGCGTGTCCGCAAGGCTTCAACTGCATCGCCAACAACTGCCTGAGCGGCAACTACAACTTCTGCTACAACCTGAACTACGCGTACCCCTACAACTTCGGCGCCGCCTATGGCTGCGGCATCGGCGGGCTGAACTGTGGCATCGGTGGCGGCGTTAATTTCGTCTACCCGTCCTTCGTCAACTACAACGGTTTCTACAATGGCGTAAACCGTTTCCCGGTCTTCATCAACCCGAACAATGCCTGCAACGTCGGCAATTTCACCTGCTACAACGCAAATGCCTGCAATGTCGGCAATTTCTCGTGCTTCAACGCGAACGGTTGCAATGTCGGGAACTTCTCGTGCTTCAACGCGAATGGCTGCAACGTCGGGAACTTCTCCTGCGCCAACGCCAACTTCCCGTTCTTCGGCAATCCGTTCTTCTTTAATGGTAACGCGGTCCCGACGGTCGCGACGACCGCAGTCGGCGCCAATAAGGTGACCGTCACGTCGAACACCGGCCAGGTGGTGATCTACAACCCACGCGAGATCGCGCCGACCGTCCAGGTCGCCCCCGTCGCGGCCCCGGCAGCGCCCGCTGCCAACTACGCGACCCCGCTCAATGCCCCCGCGCAGGCCCCGGCCGCCGCAGTGACGAGTGGTGGTGACATCCATGTCCTCAGCGCCGCCCCCGCGACGAAGCCCGCCGTCACGACCGACGCGGACGACCACCGGGGATAAGGCATCGCGTTCTCATTCTCAGGGCCGGAGGTGATCGTTCACCTCCGGCCTTTTCCTTAGTGGTGGCAGGATTTCAGCACGAGAGAGAACAGGCTGAAAGCCTGTCACCACCGATAGATCATCGCTCCAACTGCGTAAATCCTACAAAGATGACACATGAACGCGCAGCGCGGGAATCATTTGACCGCATCGTTGTTCTGTTTTCTAGGCGAGCCTTTCCGGGGAACATTGCGGTCGCGTCCGCCTTTCTTATTGCCGACTGGCCGCCGACTCCTGACGTTCGGTCGCCCTGGTTGCTCTGTGCTTGACAGGTGTGCTAAAATGCAGCAACGCACAGGTGTGAGCATGCCTCGCATCGTGGCAGCGCCCATTGGCCGCTGCGCACTGTCTCCCCTGCATTGAGTCCTCTCGGCCCCACGTTGGATCGCGCGTGACCGGAGCAATGCCTGTGTCCCAAATGGCACGGAAAGACAGCGGAGTGTCGCCCCTTCGTTCCCCGTGTGTACACATGGCGGTGCATGGCATGACGTAAACCGCTACATGCTCAGATACGGGCCTCGCGCTGCGGCCCACTGATTTTCGTTCGCTGCATCGCGCGTCTTCGCGCTGCATCTGATATCCACCTCAAGCAAAGGACAAAGCAACAACTCATGAATGACGACATGCAAGGAACTACGCTGCTGGACGAGCGCACGGAAACGGCCGAAGCCGCGACCCCAATCGTCCCCGAAAAGATTGATCGCCGCCGTCGCCCCCGTGCCCCCAAAATCCAGGAAGCCGCCGCCCCCGCGTCGCCCGCACCGGCGGAGACGACCGCCGCGCCGCGCCGCCGTACGCGTGCCGCTACCCCGGTCGCGACATCCGCCTCAATTGACGACACGCCGGAGCCGACCGCGCCGTTGCAGTCGCCGTTGCCGGATGCTGCCACGATGGCGCGCGCGGATGTGAGTGCGAATGCGAGTGCGAGCGTAAATGCACCGACGGATGGGGTGACGACCGCGCCGCACGTCGTCTCGGATCGCGAGATGTTCGGCGACGCGGGTTTGATGACGACAAACGAGCCGCCGGAGATGCCGGAGCCGCCCGCTGCCCTTGCCCCGGCGCGCGAGGCGCCCGCCCGCCCGCAGCAGCCGCAGTATTCCCGGCCCCCGCGCGAGGAGCAGCAGCGGCAGCAGCGCCCGCAATCCGGGCAGCCCTACGCCCGGCCCCCGCGCGACGATCAGCGCCAAAGCCAGAACATGCGCCCGGAGCGCGGCGGCATGCAGGGGCGGCAGAACCAGCAGGGCCAAAACGGCAACCGCAGCATGCAGCAATCGCGTGGCGCCGATCGGGGCAATGAGCGCCGGGGTGGTGGCAGCGAGTACCGCGCGATGGGTCGCGATTACGCGAACATCAACGGCTCATCCAGTCGCTCCTATGACACCGTCCGTTCCCCGTCGTTCGCGATCGAGCCAGCCACCGCGCCGAACAGCAACGATTTGACGGTCGCCGACTTCGACGCCAAGAGCCAGGAAGAATTGCTGGAGATGGCGAACGACTGGGGTCTCGCGAATCCGACGCGGCTCCGGCGGCAGGACCTCATCTATCGCCTCTTGCAGGCGCAAACGGAGCAGCAGGGCAACATCTTCGGCTCCGGCGTCCTCGATATTGTCGAGGATGGCTACGGCTTCCTGCGGCAGGAGCGGTTCCTGCCCGGCCCCGAGGATGTCTACGTCTCGCAATCGCAGATCCGCAAGTTCGGTTTGCGCACAGGGGACTTCGTTTCCGGCCAGGTGCGGCCGCCGAAGGAGAGCGAGAAGTTCTTCAGCCTCCTGCGCGTCGAGGCGATCAACGGTGTCAGCCCGGACGAGGCGCGGAATCGCCCGCACTTTGACTCGCTCACGCCGATCTTCCCGATGGAATTGCTGGAACTCGAAACGCGCCCCGATGTCCTTTCGACGCGGCTCGTGGACCTCGTCTCTCCGGTCGGGCGTGGGCAGCGCGGTTTGATCGTCTCGCCGCCGAAGGCCGGTAAGACGATGCTCCTCAAGCAGATCGCTAACGGCATTACGACTAATCACCCGGATGTCCACCTGATGGTCTGCCTGATCGGCGAGCGCCCGGAAGAAGTGACGGACATGCGCCGCTCGGTGGACGGCGAGGTCGTGTCCAGCACCTTCGATGAGCCGGTCGAGGATCACGCGAAGGTGGCGGAGATGGCGCTGGAGCGGGCCAAGCGGCTCGTCGAGGGTGGGCGCGATGTCGTGATCCTGCTCGACTCGATCACCCGGCTCGCCCGTGCGTATAACCTCGCGGTGCCGCCGTCCGGGCGCACACTCTCCGGCGGTATTGATCCGGTCGCGCTGTATCCGCCCAAGCGGTTCTTCGGTGCGGCCCGCAATATCGAGGGCGGCGGCAGCCTGACGATCGTCGCGACCTGCCTGATAGATACCGGCTCCCGCATGGACGACGTGATCTACGAGGAGTTCAAGGGCACCGGCAACATGGAACTGCACCTCGACCGTAAGCTGGCCGAGCGGCGCATCTACCCCGCGATTGACGTGCAGCGCAGCGGCACCCGGCGCGAGGAGTTGCTCCTGTCGTCCAATACGCTCCGGCACGTTTGGACGATGCGCCGCATGGTCTCCATGCTCGGCGGTTCCGAGGGCATCGAACTGATGCTCAGCCGGATCGT
>JALYXG010000158.1 GCA_030947205.1 Chloroflexota bacterium | reverse complement strand
AGGGGAGCGATGTTCGCAGTAGCAGTCTATGCTGCACGAAAGTCAGAACTGCGAACTTCCAACTCATTGCTCATTGCTCATTGCTCATTGCTCCACGCACGAGCGTGGCGATGCGCGTGATCGCGGGTGAGGCGAAGGGGCACCGGCTGAAGGCGCCGAAGGGGATGCTGACGCGCCCAATGGCGGACAAGATCAAGGGGGCGGTGTTTTCGATGCTCGCGTCGCTGGAAATCGAGTCGGATCGGGTGCTGGACCTCTACGCCGGGAGCGGCGCGGTCGGTATCGAGTTCCTGTCGCGCGGCGCGACGCAGCTCGATGCCGTCGAACAGCGCCCGGATGCGGTCGCGGTCATTCATGAAAATCTCGCCCACACGAAGTTCACGGCACATGCGCAGGTCCACAAAACAACCGTGCAAGCGTTCCTCACCCGACCGGAGATCGGACCGTACGACACGGTGATGATGGACCCGCCCTATGCCGACCCGCAGATCGTGGCGATGATGGATCTCGTCGCGTCGCGCGCGCCGGATCGCGGCATCCTGCCCGGCACGGCGCTTGTCATCGGCCATTCGCCGCGCGTCACGCTGCCCGTGCAGGTGCGCGGCTTCGGCCTGGTGCGGAAACGCTGCCACGGCGATTCATGCTTCTCTATCTATCAAGAGGGACATATCACAGAACCGGAAGGCGAACCGGACGTTTCTCTCAATGAGAAGGGTGGTGTGGCGTGACGGTCGCGATCTTTCCGGGGACCTTCGATCCGATCACGAATGGGCATGTGGATGTGGCAACGCGCGCGGCGGGGCTGTTCGAGCGCGTGATCGTTGCCGTGTATGACAGCGGCGACCGGGCGCGTAAACAACCGCTTTTCACGGCGGACGAGCGGGCGCAGTTGGTGGTGGAAGCGCTGGCGAATGTGCCGAATATCACCGTTGACAGGTTCGACGGCCTGCTCGTAGACTACGCGCACCGCGTGGGGGCGCAAGCGATTGTCCGTGGCCTGCGGGCCGTTTCGGACTTTGAGTACGAACTCGGCATGGCGCATGTCAATTACACCTTGAACCCCGCGATCGAGACAGTATGCCTGATGACGAGTTCGGATCATTCATTTATTCACGCCAATCTCATCCGCGATGTCGCGCTGTTAGGTGGCGACGTGAGCGGGCTTGTGCCGTCGCATGTGAGCCGTGCGCTTCGGGAAAAAGTGGCGGCGCTCCGGTGACATCGGGCATGCGGCTTGCATAGGGCACAGGGAGTGGACGCGGGACAATAGGCTGGAGGGGGCGGAGTAGTGGCGACGGTAGATATTCAATTCCTTATTGACCGGCTGGACGGGATGATGCAGCAGAGCCGACGGAGCTTCATCGGCGGCAAAGTGCAGGTTGATGAGAACGAGATGCAGCAGATCATTGACCAGATGCGCGCATCGGTGCCGAACGAGATCAAGCAGGCCCGCCGTGTCCTGCAGGAGCGCGAGAACATCATCAAGAGCGCGCAGGACGAAGCGGGGCAGATCGTCACGTTTGCGAAGCAGCAGGCCGAATATCTGACCAGCGAGCACGGCTTGTTGCAGGAAGCGAAGATGCGCTCGGAGACGCTGCTGCGCGACGCGAATGACCAGAAAGAGATGGTGCTCACCGACGCGCGCCGCTTCGCACTCGACGCGATCATCAGCGTGGATGGCGTGCTCGAAGCGCTCGATCATGCCGTCGTCACCAATCAGCGCAATGTCCGCCGTGTGCTGGACAGCCTGCAAGAGCAACCGATGCCCGCCACGTAATGACGAAAGACTGAGGACTGAGGACTGAGAGGGCTGATTCTGTGCTGAGTGCTTTCCGCCGCCCGGTATTCCGTCCGTATCGTCTGTATCCCGCTTTTGTCCTCGCACTGCTACTGATCGCGTGTTCCGGGCCGGGTAGTGATCTGACGACGCCCGTTCCCTCGCCAGTGGCGACCAATACGGTCGCCCGACCGACCATTGTGCCCACGGTGCCACAAGCCACGCGCGGTTCGGTGGCCGCGCCGACTGCCGCTCCCACCGCCGCGCCGACGGCGACGGTGCCCGCTCCCTCGCCCGTTGGCACCGCGCCGATCCCCACTGCGCCCGCTGCGACCCGTGCCGGGGCGAGCGTTGCCGCGTCGGGCGTCGCCGGGACGCCGCAACCAGTTGTGCCGGCGATCCCGCCGAGCGTCGGGCCGCTCCAACCGGCGTACCGCATCGCCTTTGTTTCCAACGATGGAGGCAGCGACGACATTTGGCTAGTGGACCCGGATGGTCGCCGCCTGACCGATCTCACCAAAGGGCAGAAGGCGAAGGGGAATGACAGCGACCCGCAGTGGTCACCCGATAGCAAGCGGATCGCCTTCGTCTCCGACCGTGACGGTAACGCCGACATCTGGGTGATGAATGCCGACGGGACGGGCGCGCGGAACCTGACGCACTCGCCGGGCGCGGACCTCAGCCCTCGTTGGTCGCCCGATGGCAGGCGAATCGCCTTCGCGACCTTTCGGGACGGCGACGCCGAAATCTACGTCATGACCGCCGATGGCGCCGAGCAGACGAACCTGACGAAAGCGGACGGCGACGATCTCCAACCGGCGTGGTCGCCGGACGGCGCGCAGATCGCTTTCGTCTCCGAGCGCGGCAAACGCCCCCGCGCGCTCTATACCCTGAGCCTCGACGCACCGAAGACCCCGACGAAGATCGCCGCCCCGGCCTGCGATCTGGCAAGCCCCGTCTGGTCAGCGGACGGCAAGACGATTGCCGTTGTCGGCTGCGTCGGCGCGGAAGGCCAGGGGAACCCCGACCCGCTCCAGCATGTCGTCTATGCCATCCCGGCCGGTGGAGGCGCGCTGGCGGCAATCAGCGATCCCAAAGTGGAGAGCGGCGGGCCGACCTTCGCGCCGGACGGCAAGACGCTCGCCTATTGGTCGTACCGCACACCGGAGCAGGCAGACATCGTGCTGTTTACGCTCGGCACGAATGCGCGGCGCGTGATTCAAGCGCCGCCCGGCGCCGGACGCGAGCCGGCCTGGTCCGCCGATGGCGGGAGCATCGCCTTCATCGGCGGCGATTTCACGATCGGCAACCTCACTGTCGCGGACGGGTCGGGCCAGGCGCGCAACATTACCAACCACGCCGCGAACGACCGCTCACCGCGCTGGTCACCGCAGAAGTTGCCATGAGAAGTAGGCAGTAGTCGGCATCAGCAGTCGGAATATTCGGTAGGGGCGGTTCGTGAACCGCCTGGTTTCGTCTGGGAGGCAATGGGCTATGAGCGGTCAAGGAGCGCCAGGTAGCGGGTATGCGGATGTCCATGGCGCGCGGCTGTACTACGAGACGATGGGTGCGGGGCATCCGCTCGTCCTCGTCCATGCCGGGATCGCGGATAGCCGGATGTGGGACGATCAGTTCGCCGTCTTCGCCGCGCACTACCGCGTGATCCGTTACGATATTCGCGGCTTCGGTAACTCCGCGATGCCGCCGGGGTCGTCCTCGACTTCCCGCGATCTGCACGGGCTGTTGATGGCGCTTGGCGTCGCGAAGGCGCATCTGGTCGGCCTCTCCATCGGCGGCGGCATCGCGATTGATTTCACGCTCCGGCACCCGGAGATGGTCTCCGCGCTCGTCGCCGTCGCGTCCGGGCTTGGCGGCACGCAACCGTCGGCGGAGATGCAGCGTGTGGATGAGGAAATTGACGCGGTACGGGCGCACGACGGGATTGACGCGACGGTGGAGGCGGAAAACCGCCTCTGGGTGGACGGCCCGAAGCGGACGCCCGATCAGGT
>JALYXG010000157.1 GCA_030947205.1 Chloroflexota bacterium | reverse complement strand
TCCACGGTCGTCGTCGGGCGGACGAGGGCATTGAGGTGGCAGAACGAATGGAGGCCGCGCGGCGAGGCATTGTGGAAGCAGCAGCGGTCCACGCGGTCGAAATCGAGGTCCTCGGCGTCCATGAAGGGCTTAATGAACACCGTCACGTACTGCGTGTCGAACATGATACCGGGGTTGCGGCCGAGGTAAGGGAGCAGGACGCGCATCGCCGCGAAACCCTCGCGGGAGAACAGGCGCTTCGAGAGCGCGCTCTTGCCGCGCGTCACCATGCGAATGAAGTCCACCGGGTCGTCGCCGAGGATTTGGCTGTATTTATTCCACTCGATGCCCGGCGTCGTCGGGATCCACGTCCCGCGCTTCTTGTCGTGGCGCAGGATCGCGATGGAGTTGCACAGTGGGGAGCCGAAGCCGAGCGGCATGAACTCTTCCGGTGCGATGCCGAGCTGCTCCTCGATCAGTTGCAGGATGTCCGGCAGGCGGAGTTTGCGCCCGAAGCCGCGCGTGTCGAGGGTTTCGCCCTCACGCTCCTCGTCCACATCCCAGCGATTGCCGAACGGCGTTGCCGCCTGGAATGAGACCGCGCGGATGATCGGATGCTGGCGGCAGACTTCGAGGATTGGCCCGATCTGATCGGTGTTCAGCCCCGGCAGGAGCGAGACAGCCAGCGTCGTATTCAGCCCCGCCTTTTCCAGTTGATCGAGCGCCTTCAAACGGACACTGAGCAGTTTCTCGCCGCGCAGCAGTTCGATGTCCGACTCCCGAAGGGAGTCCCACTGCAAATACACGGAGGTGAAGCCCCACGCCTTCAGGCTTTCCGCGAAGTCGGCGTCCCGCGCGATGCGGATGCCATTCGAGATCATCTCGAAGTTCGTGAACCCCTTGGATGTAATCAATGCCGCGAGTTCTTTGAGGTCCTTGCGCACGGATGGCTCGCCGCCGGAGATTTGCAGGCTGACGTCCGCGCCTTCCGCCGCGACGACCTCGTCGAGCCGCTGCTCGATCTCCGCCATCGTGTAGTGCCGACCGTCCGGGTTACTGCCCGCGTAGCACATCGGGCAGGTGAGGTTGCACTTTTCCGTCACTTCGAGCATCACGAGGCCGGCGCGCTGCCGCCCCGGCAGGCCGGGCCCGCCCTTGGTCGGGCCGTCACCATTGCCGTATTTCGCCTTGATCTGCTCGTCAAGCGCGAAGATGCGCTCGTAGAATGCGGCATGTGGCCCGAGGTCCGTCTCAGTCGTGGAGCCGTCCGGCTCGAACCGTCGGAAAACGACCTCGCCATTCGGCGCTGCCACGTACTGGGCCGGAACGCGCTCGTGCATCCGCGACAGCCCCTCGGTCTCCTTCAGGACGCGCTCGCCGATCATCGTGGCCATGCTCAACACTCCTTGACGAATAGCACGAACGTCTCTCGTGGATATACGGATAAACAGCGCAACCTGGATGTATCTTGCCGCCGAGAGCATACCATAGCATCACCGCGCTACGCGACATCGCGCGGACACTCGATTGATTGCCGCCAGTTCAGCGTCGGACAAGCGCCAGCCGAGCGCACCCGCGTTCGCCCGTGCATGTGCCGCGCGCTTCGCGCCGGGGATCGGGATGATCCGTTTATCCTGACAGAGCAGCCAGTTCAGCGCGACCTGCGCAGCGGTGCGTTCGCGCGCGCGCGCGATGTCGCGCAGCGTCATTGCCATCGTGTGAATCGCGTGCAACCGCTCGCCACGATAGGCGGGCAGGAAACGGCGCGGCCCAGCGACCGGTGTCGGGGCGCCGTCCTCGGCGGCGGAGAGCATGCCGTGGACGAGGGGGCTATGGGCGATCAGGGCGACATCGAGTTCCCGGCAGGCGGCAAGTACGCCGTTCGTTTCGGGGCGCCGCGCGAGGACGTTGTACCGCACCTCGTTGGCGGCGAGCGGGATGCCGTGCCGCGCAAGGCGGTCGTGGGCGCGGCGCATCTGGGTCGCGGTGAAATTGCTCACGCCGACTGCGCGCACCTTCCCGTCCCCGACGGCTTCCGCCAGCGCATCCATCATCGTTTCGATCCGCAACGCCGTGTACGGCCAATGGATCAGGTACAGGTCGAGCGTCGAAATGCCCAACCGCGCGCGCGTGCGATCCAGCGCCGCGTGGAGCGTGCGCGCGGAAAGCCGGTGTGGGTAGGGGGTAAACTTGCTGGCGATCACGACGGGACGGTCGGCGTCCCGCGCGAGCGCGCCGATCAACCGCTCCGCGCCGCCCCCACCGTACAGTTCGCCGGTGTCGAAGAAGGCCACGCCCGCGTCGAGGCTCGCGCGAAAGGCCGCCGCGATCTCGGCGCGATCCGGCGCCGCGCCGTAGCCCCAGAATGGCGCATCCCCCCACGACCACGTCCCAACGCCGAGTGCCGACACGGTGATGCCGCTCGCGCCCAGCCGTCGCGTCTCATCCATTATTGCTCTACTCGTGTTTCGATACGTGTACCGACGAAGGACACATCCCCTGACGATCGCACGTCGCGAAGCATAGCACAGGTAAACGCCAGCCCTCGGCAGTGTACGGACGTTTCGCGCACAAGTGTCCGTACATTCATTTCGTTCATTTTCTGAAGTAGCGTGCAAGTATTCGGTGTGAATCCGACTACATTACTCACCGCCAACATCGCTGCGTTGCGTACAATTTGACAAGGTTCTCCGACTTGCGTACCATGCGCCGCTGATGTGCGGACGTTATGTTGATTGTCCGTTCATTGCATCGGAAATAGCAAGCCACGCTGTTGTGGCGCTGCTTTGGTTTCGTAGGAGGGTTTGTCCGTTTTGCGTTTGTCATCATCATTGAGCGCGGTATCGCGTGCCACCGAGCAACGACGCTCACCGGCCTACCGCCTCATCACCCCGCTGTTCCTCCTCGCCCTTGTTGTGGTCGTGCCCCTCGGCATCGTTCGAGCGAACGACGAAGGCGCCTCGCCGGTTTCGACGCTCCCTGCACTCATGCAGCCACCGAAAGCGCCCACGCCTACC
This sequence comes from Chloroflexota bacterium, assembly GCA_030947205.1. Taxonomy (GTDB): domain Bacteria; phylum Chloroflexota; class Chloroflexia; order Thermomicrobiales; family JALYUS01; genus JALYUS01. The sequence goes on along the minus strand of JALYXG010000157.1, from coordinate 739 downwards.
GTGATGCCCGCACCCACTACGCCCATTGCTCCGGTGCAGGTGCGTTCCGTTGCCCCGCCACCGACGCCCGCCCCGCCCCCTCCACCCGCCAGTCCGACGACCGGACTGACGCCGGTTGGCGAGGGTGGCGCCGCTTTTTACTCGCCGTCATACGACAATGGCGGCTGGGATGCGATCATCCGCACGCACATGCGCGGTGGCCAGGGCAGCCCCGACAGCTTTCCGTATTCACCGGAGGGCTATTATTGTGTCCATCCCGATTTCGTCTTCGGTAATGTCCTGACGTTGCAAAACACGGACACCGGCAAGACGATCCGCTGCACGGTCGCGGATGCAGTCGCCCCGGTGGATCAAAACTACTGGCGTAACCGCTTCGTGATCGAGATTAGCTACAACCTCTTCACTGCCCTCGGCCTGAACAATGGCAACCATGTTCGCGTCTGGGCGCTCCAGCCCTGAGCGGCACAAAAAAGGCCGGGCACATTGCGCCCGGCCTTTTACTTTGTCTCGTCGTGGCTCAGTGACCGCAGCGCTTCGGCTGTCCGTCTTCTTCCTTGGTGCGGAAGGAGTGGCCGCAGCCGCAGGAGGAGGCGGCATTTGGGTTCTTGATCGTGAAGCCGCCACCCATCAGGTTTGAGGAGAAGCCGACTTCCACACCGCTGAGGTACTTCTGGCTGAACGCATCCACGATCAAACGGACGCCGTCCTTCTCGACGACCGCGTCGTCCGGGCGGGTGTT
>JALYXG010000153.1 GCA_030947205.1 Chloroflexota bacterium | reverse complement strand
TCAACCAGTTAATCCCCGAGTTCCAGAAACAGTACCCGAAGATCACCGTCAAGCACGTCAACTTCCCGTACGACGACTTCCGCACCAAGGTCGCGGCGGCGGTGCAGGCGGGGCAGGGGCCGGACTCGCTCAATGTCTACTACGGCTGGCTCCCCGCCTATGTGCAGTCCAAGTTCCTCCAGCCCCTGCCGGATGAACTGTTCAGCGTGGACAAGGTCGAGAAGAACTTCTACGGTATGGTGCAGGCGGCGAAATTCAACGGCGCGTACTACGCCGTGCCGACCGCCGTGCGCGTCCTCGCCCTTTTCTGGAACAAGGACATACTGAAAGATGCCGGCTTTACCGATGCGCCGAAGAACTGGGACGAACTCGTCAAGGTGGCGCAGGCGACGACCAAGCGCGACGCGAGCGGCAAGTTGTTGCAGGAAGGGATCACCTGGGGGCCGGACGGGCAGGGGCACGCCTGGTGGCGCGAATGCCTGAATCGCCAGAACGGCCTCGTACCGATGAGCGAGGACCGCAGGAAGCTCAACTGGAGCGACCCGCTCGGCGTCGAGGCGTTTACGTGGTACACCGATCAGGTGACGAAACTGAAGGTCGCGGAAAAGGCCTTCTACACCGACGATCCGACCGCCTTCAAGACGGGCCACGCCGCCCTGACGGTGGACGGCAACTTCCGCATCAGCACGCTCAAAAAGGACGCACCGACCCTCAACTACGGCATCGCGCCGCTGCCGGAACGCAAGAGCAAGGCAACGTTCGCCTCGTTCTGGTGCAACAGCATCACGCGCAAGGCGGGTGATCCGAAGGGCGACAAGTACATCGCCGCAGCCCTTTTCAACAACTACCTCGCCTCCCCCGCCGTCCAGAAGCAGTGGACCCCGGCGGTCGGCGAACTGCCCGCCACGCCATCGGTCGGGCAGGAGTTCATCAACGATCCGCTGTACAAGGGCTTCGTCTCACAACTCGGCGACGCCTATGCCACCTTCTACGTCTCCGAGGCGGACGACCGGCAGGCGGTCATTGACGCCACCGATCAGGTGATCCTCAAAGGTATGTCGCCCGCCGACGCCGTCAAGGAGGCGCAGGGCAAAGTCCAGGCGATGATGGACAAGTATTGGGCGGACCAGAAGTAGGAGTCAGTAGTCGGTAGTCAGTAGTCGGTAGACAGAAGGGAATGGGTCCCACTGACTACTGACTACTGGCTACCGACTACCGACTACCGACTACTGCCCACTTCTCAACACGGAGTGCGACATGACGCTTGCCAAACGGCGATGGCTGTGGGCGTACGCTTTTCTGCTCATCCCGCTGATTTTCTTCCTGACGATCCGGATCTGGCCGGCGGTGCAGGCGTTTAAGTTGAGCCTCTACGACTACGATCCGCTCGACACGGAGCACAAATTTCGTGGCCTCGGCAACTACGGCGATCTTCTGCACGACAAGATATTCCGGCACGCCCTGCTCAACACGTTCTTGTACGTCCTGTATGGCGTGCCGTCGGGGCTGCTGATCAGCCTCGTCGTCGCGCTCGGACTGAAGCGGGTCAACCGTTTCCAGGGCTTCCTGCGCTTCCTCTATTTCCTGCCGTACGTCACGGCGCTGGTTGCAGTCTCGTGGGTCTGGCGATGGCTGTATCAGCCGAATGGTCTCCTCAACAATGTCCTGCACAACCTCGGCCTCGGCAAGGCGGGTTTCCTCGGCAGCACGGGGCAGGCATTGATTTCCGTGACGGTCGTGACCGTCTGGTATGGCCTCGGCTTTCAGGTCATCATCTTCCTCGCCGGACTCGAGGGCATCCCCGATGTCTTCTACGAAGCGGCGGAACTCGACGGCGCGGGGGCATGGCAGCGCTTCCGCTTCGTCACGCTGCCGCTACTCAACCCAACCATCGTCTTCCTCGCCGTGATCGGCGTCATCCAGTCCCTGCAAATTTTCACGCAGATCCGCAGCTTGACGACGAACGGCGGCCCGCTCAATAGCACGACGAGCCTCGTCCTCTACGTCTATCAACTCTCTTTCCAGACCCTCCCGGCACGAATGGGCTACGGCGCGGCGATCACCGTTGTCTTGTTCGCGATGATCCTGGTCATCACGATTGTCCAGTTAACCGTATTGACGAGGCGCTATGAATACTAGAGCGGAGAGCCTGACATCCCAGCCCCGAACCAGTGCACGGGCCAGCGCGGAGGCGGTGATTGGTACGCGGCGGCGCACCTGGCTCGGCGGGCCGTGGTGGCTGTCTGTGCTGCTTCTGCTCGGCGGGCTGTGCATGATCGTGCCCTTTCTCTGGATGCTCTCGACCTCATTCAAGCCGAACCCGGAGATTTACACAACAAACCTGATCCCGCAGCACCCGACGCTGGGGAACTACACGAATGTGCTGGAAAAGACCCACTTCCCGCGTTGGTTCCTCAATAGCCTAATCATCGCGCTCGTCACGACGCTCTCCGTCGCCTTTTTCGACTCGCTCGCCGGGTTCGTACTGGCGAAGTACAATTTCCCCGGCAAACGCGCGATCTTCGTCATGATCCTCTCGACGCTGATGGTGCCGACGGAAATGCTCGTCCTGCCGTGGTACCTGATGAGCGTCAACAACCACTGGGTGCGCGGCGACGTGACGGGGATCGGCGACTACGCGGCGGGGTACTGGTCCATCATGTTCCCCGGCCTGATGAGTGGCTTCGGCGTCTTCCTAATGCGCCAGTTCTTCGAAAGCATCCCGGACGACCTGTTCGACGCGGCGCGGATTGATGGCGTGAGCGAGTTCGGCCTGTATTGGCGCATTGGCCTGCCGAGCGTCCGGCCCGCCATCGCCGCGCTTTGCATTTTCACCTTCCTCGGCAACTGGAATGCCTTTCTCTGGCCACTGATTATCACGAACGCCGACAAACTGCGCACCGTCCCCGTCGGTATCTCGTTCTTCAGCAGCGATGTCGGCTCCGCGTACGACCTCATCATGGCCTCCGCCTCGCTCGCGACGCTACCCGTCGTGATCGTTTTCGCCATTTTCCAGCGGCAGATCATCCGTGGTATCGCATTGACGGGGCTGAAATCGTAAGAGGGACCTGACATGCCAGATTCGCCAACCGGCTTTCCCCATCCCGCCTACCGCGCGATCGTGCTCGATCCGGCACTTGAGAATGCGCGGGAGCGGCTTTTCGCGCCGATGCTGGCGGCGAATACGGCACACGTCGTCATGCTCGCGGAGCAGGGCATCGTGCCGAATGAGCAGGCGGCGGCGCTGCTTCGCGCAATCACGCAGGTGGAGGAGGAAGGCGTCGAGCGCGTGGTTGCCGCCGCGCCGCCGACGGCGGAAGACCTGTTTTTCATGGTCGAGGGGCGGTTAATCGCGCAGGCGGGGGCGGATGTCGGCGGTAATCTCCAACTGGCGCGCTCCCGCAATGA
>JALYXG010000131.1 GCA_030947205.1 Chloroflexota bacterium | reverse complement strand
GGTCGGCGGGGGGCGTTGCCTTCGTGGATTTGAACGGGGGCGGTCCGAGTCCCTGTGTGGCGGGCAGCAAGTCGGTGATCATTCACACGCCGAACACCATGGGTGGCTTCAATCCATACGTTTCAGTTGTCAACCCGTCTATTCTCAATGCGTTCGCTGTTCTCGCGCTCAGCGTTGGTACCACCGGCAAGAGTGATCTCGCCGTGCTGAATTACGACACCAACACACTCACGCTCTTGCAGAATACGACCGCATACACACCGCCGTTCAAAATTTTCAGGATACCGCCGAACGGCCCCAAGCGCGGGGGATACCCGGTGGATATTACTGGAGTAGGGTTTCGAGAAGGGGATCGCGTCTTCTTCGGTAACCGCCAAGCATTTATCGTCAGGGTGTTGGACGGCGAAACGATCGAGTGCATCCCACCGGATGCATCGGACGCGCAGAACCCAGACTTTAGGGTTATCATCAAAGTCGTGCATAGCGATAATTCGGCCACCGCCATTTCCCCCGGCGTTTACGAGTACCAGGATCGGTGGGGCGCAGTACCTGTGGACCCCAATGGACCACCGGCGTCTGAACCAATGGGGCGGCCAGGGGGCATAACCGGCGGGCCGCCACCGCCTGCACCGCCGGGTCGCCATGCGGTCGGCGGGTCTGGCGGCAATGTTCCCGCCGCACCACCCCAACCGGCGCCCGTGCCGCAACGACGGTAATACGCTTTCACGATACGCCTTTTCGTGAAAGCGTACGACACCGTTAATGCACGACGACCTGCGTGCCGAGCGGTGCCCAGGTGAGGATCCACTGAGCGGTGGGTAGCGAGGCATTCACGCAGCCATGCGAGAGTTGCGTGCCGAAGTTGTCGTGCCAGTACGCGCCGTGGATCGCCTCGCCACTTGGGTGGAAATAGGAGATATAGGGGACGGCGTCGAGGTTGTAGTAATCGCCGGCAAAGAGATTGTCGCCCTGCATCCGCTGGGAGGCGAGCCGCCAGAAGGTCGGGTACGCGCCCTTGTCCGTCGGATTCTTGTTGGTGCCGCTTGCCGTCTGCGCGACCATCAGTGGTTGCGCGCCGTAGTACGCGGTCAGTACCTGATTGGCGAGGTCCACGTCCACCCAGCGACCCGTGTACGCCGGCTTGTCCACCCGGATGATGTCCGACTCTTTCGTGACGAAACTGGAATGAAGGAACAGGCTCTGCTCCGGCGGCGCGGCGACCTGGTACCACTTCGTCGAACCGGCGTACGCCTCGCCTGTCACCTCGGCAGTGACGAGCACGCGCCGCCCCGCGCCCCACGACTTGACGACCTGATGCGTTGTGCCGGGGCCGATGCGCACATTCGCGCTGCTTTGCAGCCGCCCTGTCCAGGCGAGCGGGCCGCTTTTCGGCAGGGGCGAGGATTCCTGCAAACCGGGTGTCGGCGTGCCGAAAATGGACCAGGTCGAGACATAGCGGTCGGGGTTCGTGAGCACCTTGTACCAGCGCTTCGTCCCCTTGTACTGCGTGCCGTCCACCTCGGCGAAGTAGGTCACTTGCATGCCGGCCGTCCAGTTCGTGACCTGCTTGCCGCTCTGGTCCGGCGCCTCGAAGATCGGTGTACTTTCGGTCAGCGTCCCGACACCAATCGGCTGCGGCATTTCCGGGGCGAGGCGCTGCAAAAACTTGCCGTCCGCCCAGCCGAGACCGGACTGGAAGTTGACCGGGAAAAAGCCGTCCCTCACCTTTCCCTCGATCGTTATCTGGCTCCCGCCAGGGATGATCGTGACGACATCGCTGTTATAGGACGGGTTGACGCGCAGATTCAGATCGTCGGCAGTCAGCGCAAACTCGCCCGATTTCGGTGGGCCATCGAGGATTTTCTTCAGGGGTGGGTAAGCATTCGGGCTGTATTTGGGGTCGCTGAGGTCCGGCTTCGTCGCGACCGGCTTCGCGGGTGCGGCGGGGGCAACCGGGGCGGACGGCGTGACAGGTGCGGCAGGTGGGTCGTTCTGTGGTGGCGGCTGTGGCGGTGGCGGTGTCGTACCGTCGTCGTCGCCCGGTAGCACCGGCTGGGCGAGCACGCCGATCTGCTGCGCCAGCATCGTCGCCGCCGTCCCCGCAATCCCCGCCAAAATCGCTCGTCGTCGCATCGTGCATCCCCCTCGCATGAGTCGTTCTTATGTCCAGTTAGAAATACACGATGGTCGGGCGTTCGTCAACTATCTGGAAATCTTCATCACTTGCCGTGCTATACGCCCTGCTGTACGTACACTTGGTTTCTCGAAGGGTGGCACGGAGTTTGCATACAAAGGGGTTGGGACAGTTCTTATCTGTGGAGGAGCAATCAAGCTCCTCCAATCGTGAAGGGAAACGACGATGAGTGGTCTCGGCGACAAAGTGAAGGGCAAAGTCAACGAAGTGAAGGGCGGCGCTAAAGAGGCGTACGGCAACGAAACCGGCAACGACGAAATCGCTGCCGAGGGTAAGGTAGACCAGGCCAAAGGTAAGGGTCAGGGTGTCGTCGGTGCGGTAAAAGACGCCGCCAGCGACATCAAGGACAAGATCACGCACTAACAGCGCGATAACATACATCGGAGGCCGGGGCATACGCTCCGGCCTTTTTGTGGTATCAACTCGATAGTAGCAGGCCGGAAAGCCTCTGACTCCGGCCATTGAAAATGTCGCGCTGAACGTAAAGGACAAACCGTGACGAACGCCGCCGCCGTAGCCCACACCTTCTCCCTCCTCGCACCCTACAACGACGCGGCGATCCTGATCGGTTCATGGGACAACTGGCGCGAGCATCCGATGGAGAAGGGCGACGACCATGTCTTCCGCGTCGCGCTCGATTTGCCGGAGGGGACACATCGCTACCGCTTTCGCGTCGTCTCCAAGTCGTGGTTCTTCCCCGGCGAATGGCGGGAGATCGCCGATCCGTGGGCGCGGGACATCGCTCCCGCCACCGTCGAGGGTGCGGCTGGGGAGACTGACTGCGCGGTGATCGTCGTGCGCGATGGC
>JALYXG010000104.1 GCA_030947205.1 Chloroflexota bacterium | reverse complement strand
CGATCTCGTGCTCGTGCCGCTGGCCGTAGCGGAAGGTCAGGGCATAGGCGACGAACCCGGCGTGTTGGGCCATCGCCAGCGTCGTCGTCGAATCCAGACCGCCGCTCAGCAATACGACCGCTCGTCTCTCGTTTGCATGTGACATATCGCTTCTCCAGCCTGACGCATGTCGCGACGATGCGCGTTTCGCCACTTCGCTGCTTCGCCACAATGGTACGGGCGCACGGTGTCCTTGTCGAACGCTGCGTTCCGGCGCTGTCTGCCGCAAACGCTTTGTGCGAAAATGCCGCCCGCATACACCGCACCGCTGCGTCGTCGTGGGGAGATGGGGCGTCGCTTCGCGTGTGCCGAACGAGGGTGGGTTGTGGGGAAGGGGAGATGAGCATGGTAACGGCTACACGGCGCGGGCTGCGGATGATGATGTCGGCGGTTTGCGTCTTTCTGCTGCTGCAAACGGGGGCTGCCGCGACGGTGGGAGCGGATGGCGCGATCTCCGAGGGCGTGCATGTGACGCGGGCAGACGATTGGCAGGCCGCCGGGGTCACCGGCAAGGGCGTCAAGGTCGCCGTCATTGACGGGAGTTTCGACGGCTACGATCAATTTCTTCCCGGCGTGAATGTGACGACCAAATCATTCCGCCGCGACGGGCAGATCGTGGATGCGAAAAAACCCGACTACCACGGCACCGCCTGCGCCGAGATCGTCCATGAGATGGCCCCGGATGCCGCGCTCTATCTCGTCGCCGAGGAGCGGGCGACCGACGCGGCGGCGGTGGAGGAATTCGCGTCCGCTGTTGACTGGATTATCGGCGAGGGCGTGCGGATCATCTCGTACTCCGTCGGCCAGGATGGCGGCGTGCCGCATGACGGGTCGAGCCGCTATGCGCAGATCATTGACCAGGCGAAGGCGCGCGGTGTCTTCTTTGTCGTGGCGGCGAGCAACAGCGGCTCCGGCAAGATCGGCACCGAGAGCATCGAGGGCCATTACGGCGCCCCATTTGCCGACACGGACGGCGACGGCAACCACGACTTCGATGGCTCGAATGGCGAGAAAGTCGTGACCGAGGAGAATGTCGAAACGACGATCACCCTCAACTGGGAGGAGTGGAAGCAGCCGCACACCTCGCTCGGCCTTGTCCTGCTCGACGCGGGCGGCACGGAGGTCGCGCGGGCGACGGATCCGATCGCCGGGCCAAACGACGTGCCGACGCAGCAGATCGTCAAGACGCTCCCGGCGGGAACCTATACGCTCCATGTGCAGGAGGCCGACGGCGGAAAAACGCTGGTGCGCTTCGACCTGTACTTTTCCGGGGCGCAGTTCGGCCAGACGACCAAGGACCACAGCCTGTCGGTGCCCGGCGACGCACACGGCGCGGTGACGGTCGGCGAGACGTTGTGGAAGGACGACACGATCACCGACGCGTCCTCGCACGGCCCGACATCTGATGGGCGCGCGAAGCCCGAACTCGCCGCGCCGGGTTGCGTCTCGAACGCCACGTATGCGCGCAACGGGGGTGCCGTGTTCTGCGGCACGAGTGCGGTGACGCCACATGTCGCGGGTGCGGCGGCGCTCGTCGTGCAGACCCAGCCCGGCATCACGCCGGACGATCTGCTCGCCTTCTTCGTCGCCCGCACCCAACACCTGACTGGGGCCGATGCCGACCCCAACGCGAGCGGCGCGGGCCGCCTCAGCCTCGGCGATCCGCCGCGTTGAGCGCCGGTTTCAAAACCGAGGGGATTGAAACACCAATACTGCCCAGAGGGCACCCGCAAGGACACGACAATGTGTCAAGGGTCACGCAGTTCGCGAGGCTTTCGGGACATTCCATGCAGGCAACGCCCACGTTACCGAGCAGTATTCGGGGCTGTTTCGCGAATCGTTCCTTTCTGAGACGCATCGCTGAACCTCAAGATAGGCACGGATGATTTGCAACCATTGAACATTTGAGCGCCGTTTTGCATTTCTCGTCGCGTTGATGCAGAGTCACTGTTCCACGCAGCCGGACGCGTCGCTCTGCTACATGGGTCCCGGCGCCATGCCCACCAAAGGAGCGCAGTTATGGTATCCGCACCTCAAGTTTCCAAGAACACTCAGGCGATTGCAAATGTTAATGCATTGCGTGCCAGTAGCACGGGTCTGGCGTCTGCCGGGCTCATGTTGGCTTTTTTCGGTGCGGCATGGTGGGCATGGGGCGTCGGAGGCATTCAGGGAGTCTTTTTCGGAGAGAAGGCGGCGTTTTTTCTCCTGCTGGCATGCGCGACCATTATCCTGGTGAGCGGGAGCATGCTGTTGTCACGCGCCGCGAGCCGTTTGCCGCACGAT
>JALYXG010000074.1 GCA_030947205.1 Chloroflexota bacterium | reverse complement strand
GCCCCGGCCTATCTTGTGGACACAGTACGGGAGATGCGCTGCACCGCGCTGAACGCGACCGCCCTTTTCATGGACCCGGCGCACGGCCTCCGCGCCATCAACGAGGTGGACCAACTCGCCCGCTTCGAGTATGCCGCGACGCTCAGTTCCGAGGCGATCAAGAATGTTCTGTTTCATGTGCAACCGGGGATGACCGAATACGACGCCGTACGCCTGATGGGCCTCAACGGCTTCCCGCTCGCCTGCCACCCGATGTGCTCGGCGGGCGCGCGCGCCGTGGCCGGGTTGCCCAGCCCGTCCAGCCGCGTCCTGCGGGAAGGCGATCCGACGACGGTCGCCCTCGGCCTCTGGGGAGCGCTGAATGCCCGCGCCGGCTTCCTCGTGCGCGACGCGGACGGCCTGCCGGTCGGCATCCGCGACTACATCGAGAAACTCGTCGCGCCCTACTTCCGCGCAATCGTCGAGTGGTACGAGACGGTCGGCATCGGCGTGGCGGGCGGCGAACTATTCGCGATCATTGACAAGCATCTCGGCGACTCCTTCTTCGGCGTCGGCCTCAATCCCGGCCACCTGATCCACCTCGACGAATGGCTGAACTCGCCGATCTTCCGCGATTCGCGCCAGCAACTCCGCTCCGGCATGGCCGTGCAGGTGGATGTGATCCCCGCGACCCACTCGCCCTACTTCACGACGAATATTGAGGACGGCATCGCCCTCGCGGACGAGTCGTTACGCGCATCGTTCGCGACGAACTACCCGGAGGCCTGGGGACGCATCGAGCGGCGGCGGGCCTTTATGCACGACGTCCTCGGCATTCACTTGAAACCGGAAGTGCTGCCTTTCTCAAACATCCCCGCCTATCTGCCGCCCTTCTGGCTTTCGCCGCAGCGCGCGATGCGTATCAGGTAATGATCTGGAGAAGATAGGTACTGTTGCTACAGCGAGGCTGAGAGCCGGTGTACAAAGGGGCGTGGGGGCGTAGACCGTCTGCATGATTACACCAGCATCTACCTCCGACCTGACCGATGCTCAGTGGGAACGCCTCGCCCTCCTCATCCCGCCCGCCAAACCGGGCGGACGCCCGCGCAGCGTGAACATGCGCGCCGTCGTCAACTGACGGGTCGCAAGCGCTCGAGGCCGGACAGGAGGGATGCATCGTCGCTGTATGCTATTGCCCCGGGCAGTATCCCCTCGATGGCTGCGAAGAAGGAGCAACATTCGGTCGCGATGTCGATTTCGCGCTGCCTCATTCGACGTTCGTATGACGGGCACGGTGCTCGCCAGTTTGATAGCCAGAGGAGGCACACGATGCGCTACGCGCTGTTGATCCACGTCGATGAGCATCTGTACGGCCAGGAGGGCAATGACGCGCTGTTGGCGGGCTATGGCGCGTTCAACGAGCGCTACAAGGAAAAGATTCTCGGCGGCGACGCGTTGCAGGAAGTCGCGACGGCAACGACGGTGCGCGTGCGCAACGGCAAGACGCTGATGACCGATGGTCCGTTCGCCGAGACGAAGGAGCAACTCGGCGGGTACTATCTCATCCGGTGCGACAATCTGGACGAGGCCGTCGAGATTGCCTCCCACATCCCGGACGCAGTGCGCGGCGCCATCGAGGTGCGCCCAATTACGGAGTCCGAGCGGGCGTAGCGGACGCGGCCGGCGCGCTGGGGGCGCTCCCGCGATCGCGATGCCGCCGAATACGGAGGTTCGTGCTCCATGGTGTCGATTTCGAACCCTGCCGAGCGACTACCTGATGGCAACCGAAAAGTGCTGTCGCCTCAATCATTGCGATGCGTCAAGGAGGATACCGATATGACGGAGCAGGGTTTCCCACTCACCGCGTTCTACTCCGGCTGGGGTAGCTACCAGCGAAGCCTGGTCAGAATCATCGCGCCCCTTTCCCCCGAACAGTTGGCGTTACCCTCAGCACCCCATCACTGGTCAATCGGCATGGTGGTGCAGCATATCGTTGCGAACCGTGTCTTTTGGTTCCAGACGTGGATGGGCGAAGGGAATCCCGATCTCGCCCCCATCGCGACCTGGGGTTGGGGTCAGGAGGACCGACCCGTCGGCTCGGCGGCCGAACTCGTTGTCAAGCTCGAAGCTACCTGGCAAATGATTGAGGATGCACTTGCTCGCTGGACTCCCGCTGATCTCGGGGACCTCGTCTCAGTCCCCGAAGAGGAGCAGGGACGGTTCTCCGAACGCACGCGGCAATGGATTATCTGGCATGTACTCGAGCATGAGATCCACCACGGGGGCGAGCTTTCTCTCGCCCTCGGCGCCCATGGGCTGGAGGGTATCTACGGCACTATGTAGATCGTGGAAGGACACAGCGGATCGCACGGGATGTGCAGACTTCGTCCAATCGTTGTTCGCATCATGCGCGGGCACGACCCATCACGGGCGCGCCGGGTCCATTTCCCAGTCTCGAACACGGATGTCCGACCGTCGCGTCGATGCTGTGCCGAGCATCCCCGGCCCGGGGAGGTGAGCGATGGAGAGCGTTCCCCACGTCGTCGAGCGCATTTTCCGCCAGGAGTCCGGTCGTATCTTCGCCGCGCTCATCGCCGCCACGCGCGATTTCACCCTCGCCGAGGATGCCCTGCAAGATGCCTGCATCGCCGCCCTGCAGCAGTGGCCCGCCGCCGGCATCCCACGCAATCCCGGCGCCTGGCTCACCGGCATCGCCCGGCGCCGGGTGATTGATCGTCCCCGCCGCGATGCGACGCTCGCGCGCAAGCGACAGCAACTCCAAACCCTCGCCGCCCTGGAGCAGGCGCTCGGGGACGAACCGGACGGCGATGACCTCGATGCGACGATCCCCGACGAACGGCTTAAGCTCCTCTTCACCTGCTGCCACCCCGCGCTCGCACTCGAGGCGCGGGTTGCCCTGACCCTGCGCACCCTCGGCGGCCTGTCCACGCCGGAGGTCGCGGCAGCCTTCCTCCTGCCCGTGCCGACGATGGCGCAGCGGCTGGTGCGGGCGCAGCGCAAGATCCGCGACGCCGACATCCCGTATCGCGTGCCGCCGCTTCCCCTGCTGTCCGAGCGGCTCGACGGCGTGCTCGCCGTCCTTTATCTGATCTTCAACGAGGGCTACGCCGCCATGGTCGGCGACGCACTGATCCGCCAGGAACTCTGCGACGAGGCGATCCGGCTGGCGCGGGCGCTCGTGGAGCTGCTGGCGCGCGAGCCGGGCGTCCCGGACGACCCGGAGGCGGGTGGCTTGCTCGCGCTCATGCTGCTGCACCATGCCCGGCGGCGCGCTCGCGTGGACGCGGAGGGCGACGCCGTTTTGCTAGAGGAGCAGGATCGCACGCGCTGGGACCGCGCCATGATCGCTGAGGGCACGGCCCTACTCGATCGGGCGCTCGCCCAGCGCCGCGCGGGCCCGTACCAGATCCAAGCGGCGATCGCCGCGCTCCACGATGCGGCCCCGTCGAGCGACGCGACGGATTGGCCGCAGATCGCCGTGCTCTACGGCATGCTGGCACGCCTGACGCCCTCGCCGGTGGTCGAACTGAACCGGGCGGTGGCCGTGGCGATGGCGGAGGGGCCGACGCGCGGCCTCGCGCTCCTCGATTGCCCGGAGCTCGCGGCGGAGTTGGCGTCGTACCAGCATTATCACGCAGCCCGGGCCGCACTGCTGCATCGCGTCGGCAGGCGCGATGCAGCGGCGGCGGCCTATGTGCGCGCGCTCGCGCTGTGCCAAAATACGGCGGAGCGGCGCTTCTTGCAGCGCCGCCTGGCCGTGGTGGGAGAGCCGTGAGGCGACCGATGCGCGTGGGACCCCATGACACACCGGTTGCTCCCCAGATATGTCCTTCTCTTGAGTTGCCGCGCTCCTCTCACTCCTGTGACGAGATAGTACAGCAATCTGCGTCTTCTCGTTAGGGACTCCGACGCAGCATCCGCCGTCCGGTCGCTCATTGTCACGCGGGATCGGCGAGCGACGCGAGCAGTCGGCGTGCCGCCCCGCTCAGATACCCACCGCGCCGGTGGACGACGGTCACCGGCGCCACGGTTTCGAGCGCCGTGATGGAGAGAATGCGCAGTGTCCCCAGGCGAAGTTCCTCCTCGACGCCGCTCGCGGGCATCAGGCCGACGCCGAAGTCCGCCTCGATCAGCCGCTTCTGCGCCGTCAGGCTATCAATCGCGATGTACTCCGCGTCGCCCAGCCCGCAGCGGAGCAGCTGCCGCTCCACCGCCCGTGCGAATGGCTCGCCGGAAGACGTCGCCCCCTGCGGAAATCCGACCCATGGCACGCCGATGAGCGCCTGCACATCGGTGGCGGCGGGATCCACGAGCCGGGACTGGCCCGCGCAGACGACCCGCAGCGGCTCGTCGGCGACGGGCAGCGCGACGAGGTCACGGTCGGGGCCCGCGAAGTAGCGCAAGCCGAGTTGCGCCTCGCCCCGCTGCACCATCGCACTCACCTCGTCGCTCCGCGCGGTGTGCATCAGCAGCCGCACCTGCGGATGTCCGTCTCGGAAGGCCCGCAGCCGCGTCGTCAGCCGGGTACTCGCCAGTGTCCCGACCAGGGCGAGCGTGACCGTCCCCCGCTCCTCTGCCTCCAGCGCCCGCGCCGCCTCCGCGCCGTCCCGCGCCGCCGCCAGCGTCTGGCGCGCGTACGGCAGGAACGCCTCCCCCGCGTCCGTCAGCCGCACCCCGCTCGGCACCCGGTCAAAGAGCGGCACGCCGATCTCCCGCTCCAGCAAATCAATGCGTCGGCTCATCGCCGGCTGCGACAGATGCAGCGCCACCGCCGCGCGGGAAACGCTGCCCGCCCGCGCGATCGCCACAAACGCCTCGATCTCGATCATCTCCATGGGTATCAGCATAGCCGATAGCAGGGTCAATGTCTATCTATTCGACAAATACCGTTGTGCAGCGTACGCTCGGAGTGTGTGATGTTGCGGGGATGATTGCAGCAAACGAATGACTGGGGAGGTCGCCGATGTTCGCCGTTATTTTCGAGGTCCAGCCGAAGGCGGAGGAGTGGACTACCTATCTCGATCTCGCGAAGATGCTCAAGCCGGAACTCGAACAGATCGAGGGGTTCATTGATAATGAGCGGTTCATGAGTCAGCGAACCGAGGGGCGGGTCCTGTCGCTCTCGACTTGGCGCGACGAGAAAGCCGTGATCCGTTGGCGCACCCTCGGCGTGCATCACGGCGTGCAGGAGCGCGGTCGCGCCGAGGTCTTCGTGGGCTATCACCTGCGGGTCGGCGAGATCACCGCCGATTCGCAGGTGCCGGAAGGGCAGAGTCTCAGGCAGGAGCGGTTCGACACAACCGCAGTCGGGAAAGCCCAGGTGGTGACGATCACCGAAGCGTCGCTGGGCGTTGTCGCACCATCACCGACCGCGTACGACCGCGCCGATGGCTTGGTTGATTGGGAGCGGTACGAGGGGATCACGATACCCGGCAAGGCCCTCTGGCTGGCATCGTGGCAGGACGAAGCGGCGCTCGCGGGGTGGCGGGCGAACCGCGCGCAGGGATCGGGTGAGCCGGAACATGGGGCGGTTCGCTATCGGGCGGTGCGGGTCATCCGCGACTACGGGATGCACGACCGCCGCGAGGCACCGCAATACTATCCCCCGGTCGAACTGACCATACCCGCGACGCACGCAGAGGCCCAGGAAAGGAACGCGCGATGATGGCTTTCCCCGCCGATCCGATCGCGGCGGTGACCCACCCCGATCCTTACCCCTACTATGCGGACCTCGTTGCGCGCCGGCCGCTCTATCGCGATGACGCCCTGGGGCTGTGGATCGCCTCAAGCGCCGATGCCGTGACGGCAGTCCTGACGAGCGACCTTTGCCGGGTGCGACCGCCGACGGAGCCGATTCCCGAGGCGCTGCGCGGCTCACCTGCTGGAACGATCTTCGGGCACTTGGTCCGCTTTAACGACGGCGCGGGACATTGCCCGTTCAAGGACGCCGTATCGGCGGCGCTGGCGTCAATCGCGACGAGCCGGGTGGCCGCGCGGAGCGCCGCATGGGCGCGCTCCCTGTCGGACGAGATCGAGCCGACGCGCGACCCCGGTCGCCTGTCCCGCTTCGCCTTCCACCTGCCGATCTCCGTCGCGGCGAGCCTGCTCGGCATCCCCGACGCCCTGCTCCCCCGAACCGCCGCATGGGCGGGCGATTTCGCGCGCTGCCTCGCGCCGGGCAGCGGCCCCGAGGAGGTTGCGCGGGGAACGGTCGCGGCGGGCCACCTGCTCGCGCTGTTCAACGACCTCGTACCCACCCTCCGGGACGAATCGGGCGATACCCTCCTGACTCTCCTCGCGCGGGAGGCGCGGCACATCGGGCGCGACGACGCGGCGATCATCGTCGCCAACGGGATCGGCTTCCTGTTCCAGGCATACGACGCGACAGCGGGGCTGATCGGGAACACCCTGCTGGCGCTGGCCTCCCACCCCGACGTACAGACCCGGCTCGTTGCCGATCCCGGCCTCCTTGATGACGTGATCGAGGAAGTCCTCCGCTGCGACCCCCCGGTCCAGAACACGCGCCGCTTCGTCGCGGGCGACGGAGCGCTCGCGGGGCGGGAGATGCACGAGGGTGATGGGATTCTCGTCATCCTCGCCGCCGCAGGCCGCGACCCGTCGGCCAATCCACATCCCGAGCAGTTCGACATCTTCCGGAAAGACCGGCGACTATTCACCTTCGGCGCCGGTGTCCACGCCTGCCCCGGCGCACCGCTCGCCACGACCATCGCACGGGCGGGCATCGCGCAATTGCTCGCGTCGGGGGCCGATCTCGAACGACTGACCCAACCGGTGATTTATCGCCCGTCGCACAACGTGCGCATCGCACTCGCTCCGATGGAAGGAACATACGCATGAAGAAGATCGTCGAGGCTCCCGTCGCCGCCGACCTCCCCTACTCCGCCGGGGTGATCGCCGCCGGTCTCTGCTTCGTTGCGGGCCAGTTCGGCACCGACGCGGACAATCGCCCGGTGGGCGACGTCACGGAGCAGACGGCGCTGGCGCTCGACCACATCGCGGCCGTCCTCGCGCGGGCCGGGAGCGGCCTGCCCCAAGTCGTCCGCACGACGGTCTGGCTGCGCTCGCTGGACGACTTCGCGGCGATGAACCGGGCATACCGCGCGCGCTTCGCCCAGGACCCGCCCGCCCGCGTCACGATCCAGGTCGCGG
>JALYXG010000067.1 GCA_030947205.1 Chloroflexota bacterium | reverse complement strand
AGCAACCGGCCTATGTCGACCGACTGATCCTCGTCGGTGCGACGATCGGTGCACGCGGCGCGAGCGCCCCGCACCAGACACTCGCCCTCCTGCGCGATGGACTGCGCGAATCACCCTCGCTCTTTCGAGTCATCCTGCGGGACTATCTGCGCGCGGGCATTCGGCGGGTGATCGGGACGGACATGGCGGCAGACCATAACGACACGATTGCGACAGTCGCCCAACTCGCCATGCCGCTGCTCGTCGTGCGCGGGGAGCGCGATGGCGTCGTGCCGATGCGAGAGATAGAGCAACTGCTCCGGGCAGCCCCACACGCCACGTTCGCCACCATTAATCGCGCCGCACATGCCGTCCATTGGAGTCAGCCGGATGCACTCGCGGTGGTCATCAATGCGTTCCTCGATGACGAAGCAATCAGCGACGCGACGCGCGTACATAGTCAGTGCGTACGGGATCGGTAGCGCAGGCTTATGAACCTTTAACTGGCTGGATCGGTAATCCGGGGACGCAGGCTGGAAATCTGCCCAGAGGGCGCCCGGCTACCGGTAGCACAGGCTTTCCAGCCTGTGAGCCTATTGCCGAATCAAGTTGTTAATGTTCATCAGCCTGCGTGTTCGGAGCCGCAGGCTGAAGCCTTCGCTACCGCGATGACCGTTTCATCCTTATGGATCGTCGCTCTGTGTCGCTACGTCGCGTCGTCGGGCGTTAGTTCGAATGTCGCCTGCTCGGCGGGGGTCAGCGGCTCGTCCGTCGCCGAGGGTTTGTTCGTCGTCTCGTATTTGCGGTTGACCATCGCCGCCCCGGCGCGCGCTTCGGCCGCGTCGGTGACGTGGCGGGCGCGGACAGGGATGTCCCGGCCCGCGAGATGGAGGATACCGCGCCCGCTCGCGAGGATGTTCTGTGGCCAGTCGCGCCCCATGCCGCCGCCGGAGCGGAGATACAGGCGCTCGTCGTCGCCCCAGATCCAGAGGATCACCCGCGTCGGCTTGCCCGTCGTGCGCCCGTACGTCGTCAACTCGACTTCCCGTTCGCGCGCCGCCGCGTCCAGTGTCGCCCGATCCCATCCCGTCATCTCGCCCTCCCTTTCGCTACACGATGGCGCGATCATACCAGCAACGCATGGCGAAGGGGGAACAGCGTCGGCGCGGAATCTCTGGCCCCCATGCCGACGGTACGGAGGCATCGCCGAAGAAGGTGTACCATAGGCGCGCGTAGCGTCAGATGCCGCTCGTTGTGGAGAGGGCGAATAGTGCGGGGGGTGCGAGAATGCGACGTTCATTACGAGTTGTGACGGCACTACTGTTTGTCTCGGCATGCCTGATGGCGACCCCATTGCGGGCGGCATCCTCGTTCGCCAACCCCGCGTTCCAGTCGCAGTGGCAGGCGGGAGAGGCGATCACACCGAATTTCTGGGGGCCTCTCCCGAATGCGAAAGATGGCCAGCAGGAGCCATACAAGGAAGAAGCGAGCGGCTCCCGCCTCGTCCAGTATTTCGATAAGGGGCGAATGGAACTGACCAACGGCTCGGTCACGAACGGCCTGCTCGCCACCGACCTGGTCAAGGGGCAGGTACAGGTCGGGGACACGACATTCCAGCCGAAGCCCGCGCCCGCCATCCCGATTGCTGGTGACTCAGATAATACCTTCCCCACCTATGCCCAACTCGGCGGCGGCGCCGCCAGCCTGCTTGCGCCCGCCACCGCGCAACCGGGGAACGGGAGCGTTGCCGCCATCGTGCCGAATGGCACGGTCGTCGCACTCGCGACCACCGTGACGGGTCGCGCGACGATCGGCGGGTTCGACGACGCGACCAGGCACAATGTGCCCGGCGTCTTCGTGGACTACCGGAACAAGGCGGGATTGCCGACCATCGGCTACGCCCTTTCCGAGCCGTTCATCGCGATGGTGAAGGTGGCGGGGCAGCCGAAGCAGGTCGAGATGCAAGTCTTCGAGCGGCGCGTGCTGACCTACACGGAGAGCAACCCGGACGCCTTCAAGGTGGAGATGGGAAACGTCGGTCAGCACTACTACCAATGGCGCTCTGCCACCCCCGCGCCGGCGACATCGGTCACACCGACGACTTCCCCGACGCCGGTCGCGACTGTGTCCACCCCGACCACGCCGACCGCCACGACCGCGACGGCATCCGGCGTGACCTTCCTGAGCGTCCAGGGCAACACGCCCGGCGGCGCGGCGTCGGTGGCGGTCAAAGGCCCGCCGTCCGCCCAGTGCGCGATCACCTACACGACCCCAGCGGGCGCCGTGAGCACGGTGAGCGGCCTCGGCCCGAAGACGACCACCACGATGGGCCTGACGGTCTGGAACTGGACGATCGAGAGCAACACACGGGCCGGCACGGGCATGGTACTGGTGCAGTGCAGCGGTGGCGTTTCGGCGACCACCACTATCAAGATCGGTTGAGTGGTTACCGCCCGATGGCGAGTTTCGCTTTGACCAGCGGCGCCGCGCTATACCAGAGGTTTACGGACACAATCAACGTGCTATACTCACCGGGCGAGAAAAACATCGCCCGGTCTTTCGGGCTGCGCTCGTTCTCGTATCAGCCTCAGGGAAACCCTTCTCTTCGGCGAAATGACCGCCAATGCATCTCCGGTGTGGCCGGCATCGCTTCGAGGCAGAACAGGTATGTCGCCGGATGCTTCAGGAAGCCGAGCCGACCAGTATCGCCGGATTCGTTGATACGCTCCGCGCGTAGCCCATCGTTCAGGTGGGGGCACGCTCTGTCTTGCCCGTCCCACCTGAGTCGGCAGTGCGGCGTTCGCCGGACCGATGTGTACGGCGTCATGCGTACGGCCCGCACGACTGCCCCGTCAAGAAGGAGCACGGACCGATGGCACTGCGATCCCGAAACGCGCAAGAGTTGCACGGACCGCCGCTGGGCGAGTGGGAGGAATCGAAGCGCGTTGCCCTGCCGGGTGGGGGCATTATGTACGTGCCGGCTACCTTTGTTTCCACGACGGACCTGCGTGCCAAAGACCCGTTGCCGAAGTATCGGTGGCGCGGCGAACCGGGCGACGGGACAATCGAGGTGGAACTGATCGGCTATCACCGGGCGATGCGGCTCAATCAGGCGCGATACAGCCAGATGATGCAAGAGCGCGTCGAGGAACGAGAGGGCACGATTCTCGGCGATCTGGAAACGATGACCGTGAGCGGCTACGAAACCTTCTATGGGCATTATCGCCTCACGCACGCGGCATTTCCGACCATCGTGCAGTTCGGTGCGTACGCGCGTATCCTCACGCGCAACACGGGGCTGCTGATTGCGGTGGAACATCCTGACCAGGAGCGTCTCGATCCTTTCGCGAAAGCGGTGCTCGCCACCCTCGTCCTTTAATTACGGGGCAGTATGAAGAAGGCCACCTCATACAGGGTGGCCTTCTTCATTTTCACGTTACAATGGCCACTTAGACGGGTGAGCGGCCACCCGAGATCGCCCGAACGATCGCGGTCAGGATCAGCGCGCCGATGAAAGCGACGACGATCGAGCCGATCAGGCCGTAACTCGCATTGACGAAGAAGCCGATGATGAACCCGCCGACCAGCGCGCCCAAGAGGCCGACGATCAGGTCCTGGACGAGGCCCCCACCACCCGACCCCATCACCATGTGGGCGAGCCAGCCGGCGACCAGGCCGACGATGATCCAGCCGAGCAAACCGATGCCAAAGTTGATCTTCGCGAACTCTACCAGCACCATGTGAGAAACCTCCTACAGAACCGATAACGACGACCTTTGCTGCAACGAGATAACGCAAGCGTCGTGCCACGGCAGAGACGGTTCCAAGGCGATCCTTCCACGCGCTGTGAGTCGCCTGTTTTTTCACTGAGCGAAAAGTTTGCAGAATCCGCATCGCACCCGTCACATATCCGCGCTATCGGCGTTCAAAGTAGCGGATGGCATGGGGAATAGCGATGTCATCCGCTGGCCTGGGGAGGCTTGGGGAAGGACCGGAGGCCGGACCTCCGGACACGTGACAACCGGGGCCCCTTGCGGGACCCCGGCTGCCGGTGTATGGGGAGGTATGGGGAAGGAATATACGATTCATACCGGAACGACCAAAGAGCCTTGGCCGTTCCTATCTGAACGTAGCGCAAGAGTCGTGCCACGGCATTCGCGCAGGACCCGGTGACGTTCATCAATTATTCATCTGTGTCGGGTACACTATGGGCGCAATGGATACGGATCGTTGGGCAAGAACCGGGCAGCAGACGAGCGATTCAGCACACCGTACCGGATCGTCGCGGCATATCAGGGAAAATGGGATTCGCAGCAACGGAAACGGGGAATCGGAGATGCGTCGTCGAATCCTGCTCGTTCTCGCCGTCGTCGGGGGTATCACGGGAATGCTGGTCGCCTCCGGCATTTCGATCGGCCCCTTCAACGCTCGCGCCTACCTCGCCCATGTGCCGCGCGTCCCCCTCGCGATCTGCGCCGCGCTCCTTTTTTGCAATGAAGTAGTAAAGGGCGCCCGGTGGGGCACCTTTCTGCAAGCCTCCGGCGTCCGCATCAAGATCAGTGATGCGATCAGCACCAGCATGGCGAGTCAGGCACTCGCCGTCCTGCCGGGGCATGATTTCCTCGCCGCGCGCCTCGTCGAGGAGCATAGTGCGGGGCGGTATCACCCGAAGATGCGCCAGGCCACGCCCGCCCTGATCGCCCGCTGGATCGTAGACGCCATCGCTCTTTCGCTTGTCGTTACGGTCGGCATCGCCTACTACAAAGCATTCACGCCGCTCACGCTCATCCCGATCCCGATTGCGCTCGGCCTCGCGATGCTGCTCCGCTCGAAGACGCCCGCGAAGTGGATCGCGCGGCAACTCTCGCGCTGGTCGCGCACGCAGAAACTGGTCCGCTCGGAGGCCGATTTCCACCGAGCCGCCCGCCGTGTGATGCGCTTTCGCCCACTCGCTGCCGGTGTCTGCTATAGCACGGTCTGTACCCTCCTTTCCGCGATAATCCTGTACACGCTGACGCGCGGCTTCGGTAGCGCCGCCCTTTCGTTGCCCGAGGCGCTCGTCACGCATTCGCTCAGCACGCTCACCGCGATGGCGAGTTTCGTCCCGTGCGGCTTCGGCGTTGCGGACGGCAGCGCCGCCGTCTGGATGCACTATTTCGGCGTCGGCACGGGGCACATCGTCCTCGTCGCGATGACGATGCGCCTGCTCAACATCGTCGTCCGCAC
>JALYXG010000043.1 GCA_030947205.1 Chloroflexota bacterium | reverse complement strand
CTCCTGCGTCAAATCGCGCCACCCCATGCCCGCCGCGCGATCAATCAGGAGCGCGCAGGCGATCATCCCCTCGTAGCGGGCCGTTTCCGGCTCCTTGTCCCGCACGCCGAGGAAGACCATCGCGACGCGCTGGCCGTCCGGCACGTCCGCCTTGTCGCGGGAAAACTGGATGCCCTGCTGCGCCTGCGACCGCCCGTGGAGCGCGCCCGCATCGAAAAAGGCGTCGTCGCCGTCCACAACGATGGCGGTGAGCGTGATGCCCATAAACTCCTCGCCGCCGATCGCGCTGGCGAGGTTCATGCCGAAATGCATCGGCAGTGCGTTGTATTTCGATTCGGGCTTTTTCGGCTTCGATTCCATGCAACCTCGATTCTTCGCTCTCTTCGCCGCCACTCATCACCGTTATCGGCCCCTCGATTCTCACCCCTTTCCTTGAGCGACCGCAACGATCATTGATCGCTCGCGGCGGGTTCGTCAGTCAGCATCTCAACGTCGAAAGACGGGCCATCGTACTTCTGCCCACCCACCTCGAAACGAACGCGGTAGACGCCGACTTCCTCCAACAGCACGTTGTTGAGCGTCACGGCGACGATGGCGCGATGCCGTGGAAACGGCGAGTCAATCATGATCTGCTCTTTCATCAGCGATGTATTGGCAGGTCCGAGGAGCGTGAAGTCCAGGGGAATGCGACGCCCCTTATCCTGCGGTGTGAAGAAAAGCAAGATCGGGAGTACGTAATTGGACAGCGTAAAAGGCAACTCCGCAACGCTGATCGCGAACGGGCCGAATCCTTCGACATCGAGCCGGCCATCCGGCCGTTCCGTGACCTTTTCCGCGAAGAACGCGCCTTCTACCCGCATCGTATCCTCCTCTGCTACGTATCCCTTGCCACAAATAGGCGCCTTTGCTCAGATCGCTCCCCATTGCGCTTTGCGTCCGATACGAGCGTATGATGCATTCATCACTTCGGCAAGGCTTGAACGAGAGACCGATGGAGAACGTTCATTTCATCGCTCGAACCCTGCTGCATGAAGGGACAGTCGGTCTTCGCGCGCCCATTTGCACGCGTACATCTAATAATCGCCCTTGCAAGATGCAACCGTCATTCAAGTTATCCGTTGAATAGCCGAAAGAGGAGTGCAGAGAGAGATGGAGGAAGCCATGGCAGACGAGGTAACGCGTGGTCCTGGTCGTCGGTCACGATACGGTGTGCCTCTCCTGAACGTCATGTGCCAGATGCCCCGCGAGTGGATTGACGCGATTGATGGACAAGCGGAAGCCGAGCAGGTTTCTCGCTCGGAGATGGTGCGGCTGATTGTCTCCGGGTGGCTCAGCGAGCGCGAATTGATCAAACCCCCACCACCGCGTGAGGATCGCGCGATATAACGGCGCTGCTATGCGTCCATCAGGCCGATGATTGGCGGCGGATCGCCACCGGGCGGGGCGGTGTGGATCATCAGGACGACCCAGACGGGGCCATTCGTGATCGGGGCGGGCGACTCCGGCGCGATGTTCGCCGTCTCCCAGCCACTGCGCGCGGCGGTATCCTTCGCCATCGCGAATGCGTCCTGATACGCGCCGCCGAAGCCGACAAACGCGGCATTCCAGTAGTCGAGCCAGCTGATGGCCGGGAAGTCGCCGGTCGTCGAGGTGAGAATGCGGTACTCCTGCGGCGGCTTGCCAGTGGCCTCCACCGGAGCGGCGCAGCAGAGCGCGACAATGAGCAGGCAGGCCATGATGCATCGCATGTCGTTTCTCCTCCCGTGACTCCACCTGACCGTGCGGGGAATGTACCACAGGTTGATTCGGATGGCGCGGTGGCCGTAATCCTGCGACACGACCAGGGCGGCGTGGAGAGGCCCGCCGCCGAGACAAGGGGATGAACGAGCGAAAGAGCGGATGATGCAGATGCATGAACGGTTGGGCGCGACCAATCTCGGTGAGGGTCGGTGCCATTTTTGTGTCTGGGCGCCGCTCGCCCAGCGGGTGGACGTTGTCCTCGATGGGCGCGATGCGCCGATGGAGCGGGACGACCGGGGCTATCACCGTGCCACGGTGGCGGGTGTCGCGCCCGGCGCGCGATACAAATTCCGGCTCGATGGCGACAAGGAACGCCCCGATCCCGTTTCCCGGTATCAGCCCGAGGGCGTGCATGGGCCGTCCGCCGTCACCGACCCCGGTGCGTTCCGCTGGAGCGACGCGGCCTGGGTCGGCATGCCGGTCGAGCGATTCGTCATTTACGAGATGCATATCGGCACGTTCACTGAAGACGGAACCTTCGACGCCGTTATCCCGCGCCTCGACACGCTGAAGGAACTCGGCATCACCGCAATCGAGATCATGCCTGTCGCGCAGTACCCCGGCGACCGTGGTTGGGGCTACGACGGCGTGCAACTCTATGCGGTGCAGGAGTCTTATGGCGGGCCGGAAGGGTTGATGCGTCTGGTGGACGCCTGCCACACGCGCGGCATCGCCGCCATCCTCGATGTCGTTTACAACCATTTTGGGCCGGAGGGGAACTACCTCTGGGACTACGCACCCTACTTCACTGAGCGATACACGACGCCGTGGGGTGCGGCGGTGAACTTCGACGGCCCGCACAGCGACGAGGTGCGCCGCTTTTTCCTCGGCAACGCGCTGCAATGGCTCGACGATTTCCATTTCGACGGTCTGCGGCTCGACGCGATAGACGCGATCAAAGATTATTCCGCCTATCCCTTCCTGAGTGAACTTGCCGATGCCACCCATGCCCGCGCGAAGGAGATCGGTCGCCCGTTCACCTTGATCGCGGAGAGCGACTTGAACGACGCGAAGGTGATCCG
>JALYXG010000039.1 GCA_030947205.1 Chloroflexota bacterium | reverse complement strand
GACCCGGACACGCGGCGACTGGCGAAGACGGTCAACTTCGGCATTATTTACGGCATCAGCGCCTTCGGTCTGGCGAATAGCGCGGCCATCTCGCAGGGGCGGGCGCGCGACTACATTCGCATTTACTTCGAGCGGTTCCCTGGCGTAAAGCGGCTCACCGATTCAATCCGCGAGGAAGCATTGGAGAAGGGATATGTCTCGACACTGCTCGGTCGCCGCCGCTACTTTCCGGAGTTACAGTCGCGCAACCCGAATGTCCGCCAGGCCGCCGAGCGCGCCGCGATGAATGCGCCGATCCAGGGCACGGCGGCGGACATCGTCAAGCGGGCGATGATCCGCGTGGACGAGATGCTCCGGCACGACAATCTGCGCGGCAAGATGCTCCTGCAAGTCCACGACGAATTGGTGTTGGAGGTGCCCGCGAGCGAACTGGAGCGCACCTGCGAAGCCGTCACTGAGGCGATGACCGGCGCGTTCGCACTCGTCGTCCCACTCGAAGTCGAGGCGAAGGCCGGCCAGAACTGGGACGAACTGAAACCGATCAATCAGGCCGAGCGCGAAGCGAAGCGGATCGCCGTCGTCGCACAGCAGGGACGGTTGCTCTGAATGATAGAATGAACGCGTTCGCTCAAATGGAGGTGGCGCGTGGTTGATCTCGGCATCGGTGGAGCAATTCGTATCCGTGAAGGCGATGACGGGCCATATTTCGTGATGTGGCCGATAAGCGCCATGCACGGGCAAGCGGATTCCGGCATGTACTTCCGTGTGGCGATCGAAGAATCGCCCGGCGGTTGGCGCGCATTTGTACCGGCGCGGTCGAATTGGTCGGTCGAAGCGCCCGCTCGCGATGATGCGAAAGAAAAACTGGCGTCCTTGATTGTGGATGCCTTGCGGCATGAGGAAGAACTGATCGCGCGCTACATCGAAGCCGACCCTCGGCGTCCGGGTGAGGGGAATGCACGGCTCAAGGATACCGGGCCGTCGGTGTGGGTAATTATTGGTTATCTGGAAGGCGCGCACGGCGATGTGCGGCAGACGGCAGATGACTATGATCTCGCACCTGTGGCAGTCGAGGCAGCCCGCGCGTACTACCTTCAGCATCGGGCAGTCATTGATGCACGGCGGGCGGCGAATCGCGTTCCCCGTGTCGCGTAGTGAACTTCTTTTTCGATGAGAACTTCTCTATGAACGTCGCCATGCGCCTTCGTGATATGGGCCACGATGTTGTCACTGTTGACGACATCGGACTCAAAGGTGCGCATGATGAGGAGCATCTTTTCTTCGCGCGCAATCAGGGGCGAGTATTCGTTTCGCACGACGGCGACTTTTATCTGATCCATCGGTCGTTACAACGATGGGGCGTTGCGGTGATGCACGGCGGTATCCTTATTACCCCGGATACGCTCGGCGTCGTGCAGGATGCGCGGGCGTTGGACATCTTCGCGTCGTCCGAATTGCGGATCGCGAACGCCCTTTACTATTGGGATGAACGCGTGAGTTGGGTTCGCTATCAATGAGCGCGGAGCGGCAATGGGCGAGCGGCGTTTGCGGTATCGGCTCGTCGCCGACTTCCCGCAGTATGCCGACATCTTTTCTGCCGCCTCGTACCCACGATGGCATCCATCGCAGCGTGGGCGAACGACGGCCTGATTGATCTGCGTGGGTTGCCGTGGTAGCGCGCGTCGGTCAGATCTGGCTGAGGATATGCGCGCCCCGGCGCGTAACGATCACGGTATGCTCGAACTGTGCGGCGTAGCCGCCGTCCGTCGTGCGCACCGTCCAGCCGTCTGGGTCAATCCGATAGCGCGCCGACCGCTCGGCGATCGCCGGCTCGATGGTGATGACCAGCCCTTCGGCGAGGAGCGGGCCGGTGCCTGCTTTGCCGACAAAGGGGATTTTGGGCGCTTCGTGCATCACATGGCCGACGCCGTGCCCGGTGAAATCACGAAAAACGCCGAAGCCGCGCGACTCCGCATATTGCTGCATCGCAGCGCCGATGTCCCCGACGCGGTTGCCGGTGACGGCGGCAGCGATCCCGGCCTGCATCGTGCCGCGCGCCGTCTCGATCAGCCACAGCCGCTCCGCGCTGACCGCGCCGATGGCGACGGTGATCGTCGCGTCGCCGCAGTAGCCGTCGAGCAGCATCCCCGCATCTATGCTCAACACATCGCCTTCGCATAGTGCGTCATTGTTCGGCACGCCGTGCAGGGCGGCGTCATTGACGGACGTATTGATCGCGCCGGGGAAGCCTTCTTCAGTGTGGAAGACGGGGATCGCACCGAGGTCCGCGATATATGCCCGCGCGAAATCGTCCAGGGCGCGCGTCGTCACGCCGGGCTTCGCCATCCGGGCGAGATGTTTGAGCAGGCGGGCCGTGGCGCGGTTCGCGCGGCGCAGACCGTTGAGGTCGGAACGGCTCTCGATGACCATGTTGCTTCGTCCTTTGCTTTGCGTGGTGCGTTTCGTCGGTTGCGGCGACACGATAGCACGAAAAGACGAAAAAATGCACTGGTGAGGCCGGGAGCGCCCCACCAGCGCGAGGGAAGAGGAGTGGAAGGGTTGTTCAGGAGGTCTGGCGCGATGGCGGGAGTAGCGCCATCGCGTTGTGTGTACCCTACCGCAGTCACTGTAGCTCATCCCGATGCCAAAATACGTAATTGCGGCATGAGGATTGGGTAATGATTTTGGATATGGTCGGCTTCCCGATATCGGCGATTGCTTGACGCGAGAGGGTTTCCGCTGCTATGCTTTATGCTGACAATTGAATGCGGCTCGTATCCAGAGTGGTGGAGGGTATACAGGCCCGTTGAAGCCCGGCAACCGGCGGCGCGCAGGCAATGCGCGTGGCTAAGGTGCCAACTCCTGCCCCATCGGGGCGAGATACGAGGGATGCCGGAGTAGAGCCGCCGTCGCAGTGAAGCGTGACGGCGATGATTATATCCGGCCCCGCATGGCGTGGACGCGGATGAGTCCGCAGGGGAAACGCTCACAGCGAATCGGGGCATGGTGGAAGCCTGAGGAGCACGACCCCCGCTGGATATGCCCGCCGAGCTACCGGCTGAAAGAAGTTCGATGTTCGCAGGTCGCAGTTCGATGTAGGGGAATCCCGCAATCTTCGAACCTCAAACTCCGAACTTCGAACTTCCCCACGTAGGCCGCGTCGGTTCGCCCCCGATACCGGGCGAGGGTCGGGCGTGCATCTCTGGCACGCCGTACCCGTTGAGGCTGTGGTCGCGAGGCCACGGCGAACAGGGTGGTACCGTGAGCGTTGCGCGTCAATCGCTTGCCCCGTGGGGTGAGGATTGGCGTTTTCGTTTTTCGGGCGATGGCCCCCTGGTTCGGAGGTTTCGGATGCACATTGTCGCGGCAACGAGCGCGGAGCCTGCCTGTACGCCCCTCGCGCACGACGACCGTTTCCCCCCATACCGGGCGGAAGGGATGGACCTCGCGCATACCCGCTTTTATTCCGTGCCGAACCATCAACTGCCCTTCGCACTGGATAGCGGCGACAGACTCGATGCGATGACGATTGCCTACGAGACGTGGGGTACGCTTGCGCCCGCGCGCAACAATGCGATCCTCGTCCTCCACGCACTGACGGGTGGGCCGCACGCTGGCCCGCATGCCGACACCGAATCCCCCGCGCCCGAACCGTGGTGGGGAGACCTGATCGGCCCCGGTCGGGCGATTGATACGAACCGCTTTTTTGTCATCTGCCCGAATATCCTCGGTGGCTGCTACGGTAGCACCGGCCCGCTGAGCGTCAATCCCGCCACTGGTCAACCCTACCGCACGAGCTTCCCCGCCGTCACCGTGCGCGATATGGTGCGGGCGCAGGCGGCGCTTTTGGACGGATTCGGGATCGAAAAACTCCATGCCGTCGTCGGCGGCTCGCTCGGCGGGATGCAGGCGCTCCAGTGGGGCGTGACCTACCCGGAGCGCGCCGGGGCGATTGTCGCCCTTGGCGCGTCGGGCCGCTTCCACGCGCAGGGAATCGCCTACAACGAGGTCGGTCGCCGCGCGATCATGGCGGACCCGAAGTGGCGTGGCGGCGACTACGACCCTGCCGACCCACCGCGCGACGGCTTCGCGATTGCCCGGATGGTCGGCATGATTACCTACCAGTGCGACGAAGGGATGACGGCGCGCTTCGGGCGCAGGGCGGCGACCCGGCCATCGCGGCACGCGCCGTTCGCGGGTAAGTTCGACATCGAGGGCTACCTCCATTATCAGGGGGATGGCATCGTGCGCCGCTTCGACGCGAACGCGTACCTGTATCTGACGCGCGCGATGGACTTGTTCGACCTCGGCAATGGCTTGGCCTCGTACACCGACGCGCTGCGCCGTCTAACGATGCCGACGCTGCTGGTCGGCATTAGCTCTGACATCCTTTTCCCGCCCGGCCATGTTCGCGCCGTCGCGGAGGAGTTGCGCGCGCTCGGCGCGCCCGCCCACTACTGGGAACTCGTTTCGCCCGACGGCCACGACGCCTTTCTCAAGGAATTCGCCCAGATGACGCCCGTCATCCGCCGATTCCTCCAGTCCGCAGCAGCCTGAAACCGGAGAGAACTGCAGAGACGCAAAGGACGTAGAGAAGATGAATCGAACCACCAAGACACCAAGAGCACCAAGAAGAGAGGGGACATAAAATCCTCTCATATCTTGATTGTCCTCTTGGTGTCCTTGGTGTCTTGGTGGTTCGATTCTGTGAAGGTTTCCGTGCATTTTGGGCCAACTGTGGCGCGCTGGCCCGCGTTGTGGCACACTGAAGGGACCACGGGCGCACCGAAGCAAGGGTTGGCAGCGTCGCCAGTTCGCCCCCGCCGTCTTTGTATGGGGGTGTCCGATGGTTACGTCTTCTCCCGTCTCGTTCCCCGCCGTGCCGCGCGCTGCCATGAAAGAGCGATTCGGCCCCGCCGTCATCTCCGGTTTCGTCGCGACGACGGCAATGGCGATCACTGCCTTGATCGGCTACGGCTTCGCACTCGGCATCGGCACGGCGAGTGGCAATCTCTTCCAGCAATGGCTCTATGCCCTGACGCACAACCAGGTGACGGAGCACGCGCGCTCGTCGCTGCTCGCAGTCGTCGGGCTGAATCTGGCGGCCGGGATCGTCTGGGCGCTAATCTTTGCTCTGGACGCGAACGACCGTTTGATCGCCTTCCCCGGCTGGCTGCGCGGCATCCTGTTCGCACTGCCGCCCGCCGTGCTCTCGCTCGTCGTCTTTCTGCCACTCGTCGGCGGCGGCATCTTCGGTATCAAGATCGGCGCGGGGCCGTTGCCGGTGATTGGCAACACCATTCTGCATCTCGTCTACGGCGCGACGCTCGGTGCGATGTTCTCTCTCGATGGGAGCATTGACCGGATCGGCATGGGCGATCCGGCGACGGAGGCGACGCTGCGCCAGGCGGAGGCGGGGGCGGGCTGGGGTATCCTGCTCGGCGCGTTGCTCGGTGGTGGTGGCACGTTGCTCGTCATGCTGCTCGTCACGGCATCGTCGGCGGCGAATGTCGCGGGCGCGATAATTGGTGGCGCGGTGATCGGTGCGGCGCTCGGCGTCGTTTTCGGCTCGATGGCCGCGATGACCAAGCCAGCGCCGTCAGATAGGACGATACCCACCGTCAGTCCGTGAGCGTATTTTGCGCGGCGCATGCGGTCAACCCGCGTCGGAGCGCGCCGATCGTTAATCGTTATAAGCGGCGGGCGAAATGCGTATGGGTATGCAGCACGCCGTCGGCGTCCAAACGGCAGCGACCGAGCGCGGCGACATGCGGGAGCGCGTGACACCGCCAATCCGGTGCGCCAGCCCACGACGCGGCATTGCCCGTCATGCCGCGCGGGCCGTCGCCGATCAGCAGGTAGGTGCGCACGGACGGCACAGCGTGGAACAGGGCAGGCCAGTCCGTACCGCGTGGCGGCCAGACGCAGAGCACAGTGCGTGGCTTGTATCGCGCCAGCGCCACTTCGACCGTGCACTGTTCGACATCGGCGGGCAGCGGATCGGGCCACCACGCGCCGTCGTCCGTCGCAGTGATCGGCACGCCGACCGTGCGGAGGGCGCGGGCGAGATCACCTTGCCCCGCGCCGACTTCCAGCCACGGCCCCGGCAATCGCAAGAGGATACGCGCGAGGGCGGCGACAAACTCGACGGTGGGCAGATGGAAAAGCCCACGCGCCCGGCAAACGGCGACGAATCCGGCGCGGGCGGCGGGTTCGGACAGGCGAGCATCGAGGGCGGCGTTGGTCGGCAACGGGTGATCGGCGAGCCACGCCTCCCAGTCGCGCCCGGCGGCATCGTAGGAGATGCGCGCCGGGGCGAGCGATTCGCCGAGCAACGCGTCGAGGTCATTCAATGCTTTATGGCCCGTTCGTCGTCCGGCAAATCCGCGTCCTTCCTCCGTCGGTATCGCGACTGATTTCCCTGCTATACTATCGCCATTCGGCGGCAAACGCGCGCTGCCACAGGGCAGTTGTGGGACCGACACAGGAGGATGTGCATGGCTGGGACGCCCGGCTCCGGTTCCGATTCCAATTATCCGTGGTCGCCTTATCCCTCGCCATCAGCGCAAGGCGGCGAGAGCCAACGCATGCAACTCGAGGCGGCGCTCCATGCATTGCGCGAGCAGCGCCCGCAGATTGCGGCGGAGATCGGCGAGTACCTGTTCAGCCTCGTCCTCCAGGGCCAATTACGCGATCCGATTGTTGTCGCCACCTGTCGGCGTTTGTACGACCACGAACAGCAGGTGGTGCAGTTGGAGGCGAATCTGCGCGCGCTCCCGGCGGCGTCAATGCCCATCAGCCAACCGTCCGCCGCGCATCGCCCTCCCGGCCTGCCGCCCATCCCCGCCTCGTCGGGCAGCGAGGATTCCGCGACGGTGATCGCCCCCACCGGTCGGTCCTCGCGCGACGCGAGGCCCACCCGCATCGCGCCCGGCACATCGTCCAACGACGTAAGCAGGCCGACAACAAAACCGGTGGAGCGGCGCTGCTCCCACTGTCGGATGCCGCTGCGGGCGAACGACACCGCGTGCCCCGTCTGCGGTCGCGCCGTCGCCGAGCAGGTCGCTGAGTCCCCGCAGTGCCGCCGCTGCGGCACCGAACTGCGCTCCCAGGACCGCACCTGCCCCGTCTGCGGCACCCCGCGCGCGTAATACCGCGCTCCATTCGCCGCATTTTGCCCATTGTGCTGAGTGTACGTTCAGTGTATCGTCCACCATGACATTGAGAATGTTCCGAGCTTCATGAAGGGTGTTGATTTGCATGGCGCACCAACGGGTGATGGCGGATCTTATACATCCGTTTGAAGAAATCCTGAGCGTTAGCGCCGTAGATATTGAGTTCGAATTGCGCGGACACAATTTAGTGCCGTGGGCAGAATATCTGCTGAATCCACGTCGTTTGCGCGGAAGCAACTTTCTCATGCGGTGGACGCAGGGGGTATGGAGCGAGGAGCGGCTTACCGAAGAATCAATGAAACGGGCCGCTACGTCGCTTTTCCTATGGTCCGAGCGGAACCGCACCAGATGAGGATGTGCGTGCGTTCGCACTCTACTTCGAGCGGTTGGAGGCGGCAGGCCTCGGTCAACTGAAACGCCCCGATCTCCTCATCTTTCGTGATGATGATAAGAAAATTATCGAAGAGATCATCCAACGATTGGAGTTGCGTCAGTTCGGTGGACACTCGATACATGCGGTGGCGGACAGATCGCGCGGCGATCATCAGGCGCGATCAGGTTTCCGCGTGCATCAGGTGGTCGAGTGAGGGGCCGAGGTCGCGGCCAAGCCATGCGCCGACAGCGGCGACGAAGAGGATCGCGTCTCGCGTCGTTTCCGCCGGGCCGGGGGAGCCGCCGCCGAAGACACCGAAGCAGCCGCAGCCGCCCGTGTAGCCCGTCGCCCACAAATAGATGACAAAGACGAGGAAGACGCCGAGCAGCGCCACTGAGGCGAGGGCGGACCAGCGCAGGTTCAAGCCGGCGACGAGGTGGATGCCGAGCAGAATTTCCAACACCGACACGCCGATCGTTAAGACTTGCGCGGTCGTGCCGCCGACGTGCAGCGTCGCCTCGGTCGCGCGTTGCGCGGCGGTGGCGTCCGTCAGTTTGCCCGCCCCGGCGACGGTGAGCGTCAGGCCGACCACGACCCGGAGCAGGAGGGCAAGGAAAGGAAAAGTTGCAATGCGCGCGCGGGCCATCGTTTTTATCCTATAATCATCATGGTGCGACGAAACAACACAGGGAAAGGAACCTCCGCAATGGCGAAGCAATCATATTCTCAGGCAAACACGCGGGCGAATGCAACCAAACCCCTTGCCCCCGCCGCCAAGGACGGTGAGCAGCGCACGACACGCAAGCAACTTCCCCAGGCGCGGCGCGGCTCGGTCACCAAGCCGATCAAGAACACGCCGTGGACATTGATTATCTCGGGTGGCCTGCTGATCGCCGCCGTCGTCGTCGTGGTCGGCGTCGTCCTGGCGACGCGCGGGAACCAGGACCGTTCGACGATTGTCCGCCCGCCGCCCGTCGCCTCGCCCGTCGCCGGGGCGACCGCGCCCGACTTCAACGTCGTGGCGAAAGACGGCTCGACGCTGAGCAAGGCGCAGATCCTCGGCAAGCCGACGCTGATGGTCTTTTTCGCCTCGTGGTGCCCCCACTGCAACAATGAGGCGCCGCTGATTAAGGACCTCGCCGCAAAGAACCCGGATGTGCAGGTCGTGATGGTCGGCGTCGGTGACCGCGAAACGGCGAGCGACATCTACGACTTCCAGCAGAAGCACGATCTCCCCTTCCCGACCTACCAGGACGGCGGCAAGGCCGCAGCCGCGTACGGTATCGCCTCCTACCCGACGGTTATGGCCGTGGACAAGGGCGGCGTCATCCGCGATGTGCAGACGGGTGAGAAGTCAACGGTCGAGTTGAACTCGATCCTCGGGCGGGCGAAGGGGTAGCGAGTAGACAGTGGGGATCGAATCCGGTTCTGGCTACTGGCTACTGGCAACTCCCTCCCTACTCATCCTTCGGGCGGAAGGCGTTCGGATCGAAGGTGAAGACGCGGCGGCCGTGCGTCGGGACGGGCGGAGGCGGCGGGCGAAAGACGTAGTCCGCGACGACCGTACCCGCCGCGAAATGCTCGCGGGCGATGCGACAGATCGCCTCGCCATCGAGGTCGTTGTAGCGGACGTTCCCTGGCATGACATTCATCGAGGGCGCCCAATCGCAGCGGTTGCGGCACGTCGTTGGCAGAATCGTCACGCGATCGCCGATGCCGAGCGCCGCAATCTCCTCCTCCAGCACATGCAGGAGCCGCCGCGACCCGGCGAGCGTGCAGTTCGATCCGAAACAAAGATGGACGAGATATTCGGTGTTGGCTGTCACGCGGAAAATCTCACCTCCCGACCCCGGCAAGCACGCGCGCCGCGAGGGCGCCCGCGATGATCGCGTGATCGGCGTCAGAAATCTTATGAACATTGCCCTGGAAGGCGAGGTGCCAATGCTCGATTGGCCACCGCTTCGGATACTCCATTGCGGGAACGACGGTGATCGCGGGCAGCCAGTCCG
>JALYXG010000037.1 GCA_030947205.1 Chloroflexota bacterium | reverse complement strand
ACACCGCCGGACCCTGCGTGCGAAATCTGCGTCATCGTGCCCGTTCGCGACGAAGCGCGAACGCTGGCCGAAACGTTGCGTGCCCTCGCGGATCAGCGCGACGTGGGCGGCACACTGCTCGATCACGCCCGCTATGAGATCATCGTCTTCGCGAACAATTGCACCGATCAGTCCGCCGCGCTCACCCGCGCCTTCGCCGCGCGCCACCCGACGCTCGCGCTCCATGTCGTCGAGCGCGCCTATCCGGCGGGCGCATTCCACATCGGCCACGCGCGGCGCCTGCTCATGGACGAGGCGTGCCGCCGCCTGCTCCTCCTCGGTCAGCGGCGCGGCGTGATCGCCTCGACGGATGGCGACACACGGGTCGCGCCCACCTGGATCGTGGCGACGCTGCGCGAATGCGCGCGCGGCGCGGACGCGGTCGGCGGGCGGATCGTCACCGATCTCCCAGACGATACGGAGGCCGGCCGACTGACGCGGCAGTATCACCTGCGTGATGTCGGCTACCGGCATTTGGTCGCGGAAATGGAGAGTTTGCTCGACCCCGATCCGCACGATCCCTGGCCCCGGCATCATCAGCATTTCGGCGCGAGCCTGGCCGTCACCGCCGACGCGTACCTCCGCGCGGGCCAGTTGCCGGTCGTCCCGTATCTCGAAGATGTCGCACTCTACCAGGCATTGCGGCGTGTGGACGCGCCCATTCGGCATAGCCCCACCGTCCGCGTCGTCACCTCGCCGCGACTGACAGGCCGTACCGCGATCGGGCTTGCCCAGCAGTTGTGCGAGTGGACAACGATGGGCGACGCGCGCCAGCCGCATTGTGTCGAATCCGCCGCCGCAGTCGAGGCCCGCCTTCACGCGCGGCACTTCGTCCGGACACTGTGGCACGCCGCCCGTTGTGACGACGCGCTCCCCGCGCACGCGGTCGCCGCAGTCGCGCGTCAACTCGGCATCGAGGGTGGCTGGCTCGCAAACTCACTCACGCGGTCGCAGACATTCGGCGCGTTGCTCGAACAGATCGAGCAGCGGCAGGCGCGCACAGGGGAATGGGCGGAGCGATGGCCCACCGCCGAGATTACCGAAACGGTGCGCGCCCTGCGTATCCGCCTCGTGATGCTCCGGCGGCAGGCGGCACGATCAGCGGCGCGCGAAGAGGTCGAGGCGGTAGCGGTCGCCGCGCTCGCCCCCGACGTGCTCCAACTCCGGCTCCGCCCGCGCGATGAACGCCTCGTGTACAGCGTCGCCGGTGAGGGGATAGTCCGGGACAACGGGCGTCCAGTGGACGAGCAACAGATGGCCGCCGGGTAGGAGATGGGCGACGATTTCCCGACGCGCGGCGATCAGGTCCGCCATTGACCAGTAGTAGCCGACCTCGGAAACGAGCGTCAGATCGAACATCTCATCCGGGTATGCTTCCGGCACCCGCATGCACGCGAACCGTGCCTGCGGCAGATCGGCGCACCGGGCGCGAGCGCGGCGCAAGGCACGCTCGGCGACATCAACGGCGAGCAGGGAATCGCACCGCGCGGCGAGGCGCGCGGTGAGCACACCGATCGAGCAGCCGATCTCGAACCCTGCCCGATAGCGCGGCAGGGGCAACGCCGCCAGCGTCGCATCGTACTTCGCGGCCTCGTACGCGCTCGTCTCGAACTGCCATGGATCATCGTGCGCGTCGTAGACCGCATCGAAGTATTCCGGCGGCAGCGACGCTTCCGGCGTCTCAGGCATCGCTCGCGCCCCAAAGTTGATCCGCGCGCGGTGTTTGCTCCAATACATACCGGCCCGCGCTCGCCAGGGCGGCATCTGGGGCGGGTTGGCGCAGATAGAGCGTCAGGTCGCGGATGATCCGCTCGAAAGGGTGCGGCGGGAGCAGACCGCGCGCGCCGACGGTTTGTTCCGTCAGGCGTATCGCGTCGAGGCAGATGCGCTCAATCGCCGTGCGCCCCATGTTGACGTAGGCGACGAACCGCTCGGCATCCCCGTCGCCGTCCGCGCGCGGCGACCGATCCGCCAGCGCGGCCGCACCCCGCAGCCAGAGCGCGCCGCTCTCCACCCCGATCGCCATCTCGCCGACACGGGTGCGCTGGTACGGATCGCCCGTCCGGTCGAGGTCGCGCAAATAGGCGCGCGTCGCATCGAGCAGCGCCATCGCCCCGCCGAGTTGGACGGCGGCGAAGCGGATCGCACCGCCGGAAAACATCGGCTGCCGGTAGTAGTCGCCGGGTGCGCCGATCAGTGCGTCCGGCCCGAGTGCGACGCCATCGAAGGCGATGCGGTAGCTCGCGGAGGCACGCATGCCGAGTGGATGCCACGACGACGGGTCAATCCGTGCCGCCGTCGCGCTCTCCATTGGCACGAGGCACATTTGCCAGCCGCCATCGGGCAATGCGCCGTTAACCAATGGCCGCGTCAGATGCCCCGCGCCGGATGCGAAGGTTTTCGACCCTGCGAGGCGATAGGCGCCGTCCGCAGTGGAGGTGATCCGTACCCCGTCGGCCGCCTCGGTGTTCCAGACGCCGAAGAGCGCGCCGCGCTCGTGGACATCGGCGGCGGCGGCGGCGAGTTGCGCCGCGCTACCGAAGCGATGGAGCAGGTGCAGAGCGTTGATATGCCCCTCGTACAACCGCCCGACCGCGAGGTTGCCGCGTCCGCATTGCATGAGCACGTCGAGTAAGGGCAGCGTTGTACCCGGCGCGATGCCGAGATCCATCCCGCCGAGCGCGCGGGGTAATGGCGCGGCGAGCAGATCGGCCTCCGCGATGCGGCGGAATTCCGCGTCCGGGAAGGCGTCGTCGCGATCAACTGCTGCCGCGTGTACGGCACAATAATCGGCGATCTCGACCGCCCGCGCGACGAGGGTGCGGCACGCTTCGCGGTGCGCGGTCTCCGAGGACGCGATGGGGGAAGATGTTGAGGCGAGGATGGCGTCCCTCCGATTCTCTTGTCACAGTAAGGTGCACAAAGTACATGCCGCAATGAGCGCTGCAAGTGCGATGCCATTGCGACTTCATCGCCCAGTGTATTGACTTTACCCGATCCAGCCCCTACACTCAGTCATGGCATCAGCACGGATGCCATGCACCGCAGCACGAGAGGCACACGATGAGCGACAGGTTGCTCAACACCATCAGCAACACGGTGGACCGGCGAAAGCCGCGCGCCGCGTTTGCCGATGGCGGTAGTGTGCCCAACTGGATCGTGCGACACCATTAGGTAGACCCCCAACCGCACGCGACCAGGCCCGTGGGCACATCGAGGCTCACGGGATTTTTGCGCCTGCCCGTCGAGCGCCCGCCCCCATTGATAAGGCG
The DNA here is from genome assembly GCA_030947205.1 of Chloroflexota bacterium. Classification (GTDB taxonomy): domain Bacteria; phylum Chloroflexota; class Chloroflexia; order Thermomicrobiales; family JALYUS01; genus JALYUS01. Next base: position 2,074 of record JALYXG010000037.1, on the reverse strand, counting down.
CTCGCGAAAGGGGGTTTCTATGTCGGGCTATCTTGCAGCATCCAATTCGACCGCCAACAGCGAGGGGTTTCCCACCTGCGACCTCAGCAGCGTAGGCTACCAGAAAGGACACATCACTCATGGCCCAACTACTGGCTGAACCCGAAACGAATCGTTTGCCGGTCGCGAAACCGACGGGCGAGGCGGTCGTCGTTGACCAGATCTGCAAGCAGTTCGGCGGCGTGCTGCGTTGGCCGTGGCAACCCGCGAAGGAGCCGGTTCGCGCGCTGACGGACATCTCGTTCACGATTGGCAAGGGCGAGATTTTCGGCCTGCTCGGTGCGAACGGCAGCGGCAAGAGCACGATCATCCGCATCCTCAGCACGCTCATTTTGCCGGATGCGGGGCGCGCGACAGTCTTCGGTCACGATGTTGTGCGCGATGACCGGGCGGTGAAGTATCTCATCAACCGTGTCTCGGTGGAGGCGAGTTTCTTCAAGAAACTTTCGCCGCTGGAAAACCTGCTCTACGCCTGCCGCCTTTACGGACGCGGCTCGGAGGCGCGGCGCGACATCCTGCGCACGCTCGATCTGCTCGGCATCACCGAAGCGCAGGCAAAGCGGTCGCTCGAAACGATGAGCCGGGGCATGCAGCAGAAAGTCGCCATTGCGCGGGCGCTGCTCACCGCGCCGGCGCTCCTGCTGCTCGACGAGCCGACCACCGGCCTCGACCCGCGCTCCAAGCAGGAGGTGCAGCACTTCGTCCGCGCGGTCCGCGACAGCCACGACGCGACCGTCCTCCTCTGCACGCATGACATGGAGGAAGCGGAGGCGCTGACAGACCGCATCGCCGTTGTGGATCAGGGGCGGGTCGTCGCCCTCGGCACGAGCGCACAACTGAAGGCCCGCCTGCACCACGAAGGGCACGACAGCCCGACGATGGAGGACGTTTTCATGGACCTCACCGGCAAATCGCTCACGGACGACACCGAAAAGCGCCCGTAGCGAGCAAACCGGGGAGAACCGTAGAGGCGCAGAGACGCAGAGAGGGAGGATCGAACCACCAAGACACCAAGGACACCAAGAGAATACACAAGATGAATCAGGAGTTGCCTTTTTCTCCCCTTGGTGTCCCTTGGTGTCTTGGTGGTTCGATCTGTTTCAATCTCGGCCCACCAACGAAGGAGCATCATGGCATCCATGCTTGACACGCAATCGTTACCGCCGGTACCCCCGCCGCCGACGAGCCTGTTCGTGCGCGAGGGGCGGGGGGCATACGCGTTTGTGGCGCGGAATATCCACCTGGTCCGCCGGTATCTGGGGTGGGAGGTCGCCTTTTTCGTCTTCACGGTGGCGAACTCGCTCTCGATCATGTATATCGGCAAGGCGCAGCAGACGGTCAACAGCCCGGAGGCGACACAGCGGCTGATCTTGTATCTCGGCATCGGCACCCTCGTCTGGAGTTACCTGCGCGCCGTCTTCGACAGCATCTCGGAGATGATCGCCTGGGAGCGGTGGGAGGGGACGATCGAGTACACGATGATGGCCCCCGTCAGCCGCCTGACGCACCTGCTGGGCACGGCGTTCTTCAGCATCGTCTATGGCGTCGTGCGGACAGGCATTCTCCTGGTCATCCTTTCGTCGTTCTTCCGCGTGGATCTGTCGCATGTCAACGCGTTCGCCGCCGCGCTTGTGCTACTCGTCGGCTCGCTCTCGTTCGTCGGCATCGGGATGGTCGCGGCGGTGTTGCCGCTGCTCTTCCCAGAGCGCGGCGCGGAGATGACGTTTGTGATCAGCGGCATCCTGCTGCTCGTTTCCGGCGTCTACTACCCGGTCAGCGTTCTGCCGGGCTGGATGCAGCCGATGGCGACCCTTTCCCCCGCGACGTACGTGCTGCGCGGGATGCGCGCCGCGATTCTGGATGGGCAGGGCGTCACCCATCTCGGCGGGACACTCGTGCCGCTCCTGCTCATCGGCCTGATCTCCATCCCCATCGGCATGTGGGTCTTCGGCATTGTCGAGCGCTACGCGAAGCGAACGGGAAAGTTGAAGCGGAGCGGGTAACGCGAAGGAGCGACTGATTGTTCGCGAGCAAG
>JALYXG010000025.1 GCA_030947205.1 Chloroflexota bacterium | reverse complement strand
GACTGGCCCATCACGGGGCAGGTCTGCTCCGACTGACAAAGGACGCGTCGCTCGTGGAACACCTCTCGACCGATTGGCGGCACGCCAATTTGACCGAGAAACAGCGCGCCATGCTCGCCTACGCGGACAAACTGACGCGCACGCCGGGCGAGATGACGCGCGACGATGTCGAGGCGTTGAAGACCGCCGGATTCACGGAGCCGGACATCCTCGACATCAACCAGATCACGGGCTACTTCGCCTTCGTCAACCGCCTCGCGGACGGCCTCGGCGTGCCGCTCGAAGGCTTCTGGGGCGAAGGGAAGTAACGGTTTGAACCACGAAGACACGAAGAGCACGAAGGAGATAGGAGAAGGAAGGGAAAAGATTGGTTGTCTTCCCCTTATCGCCTTCTTCCGTATTGCTTCGTGCTCTTCGTGTCTTCGTGGTTCAAAGGCATTTGACCGAGGAGGAAATGAATGGCTGAAATGAGTAAGTGGGAACGAGTGGAGGCGGCGCTGGCGGGAAGGGCGGTGGACTGGTCGCCGGTCAGTCTCTGGCATCATTTCCCGGAGCAGGATCAGACTGCTGAAGCGCTCGCGCACTCCACGCTCGCCTGGCAGGAGCGGTACGACAATGACTTCATCAAGTTCATGCCGCCCGGAGATTACGCGACAATTGATTGGGGCCTGACGAGTGCATATCGGGGCGACCGGAGCGGCACGCGCGACACGACACACTATCCGGTCGTGACCGCCGCCGACTGGAGGCGCGTCGCGCCAGTTCCGGTGGATCGCGGGATGCATCGCGCAGTAATTGAGGCGGCGCGGCTGACGAATGAGCGACTGGGCGGCGCAGTACCGCTCCTCCAGACGGTCTTTAGTCCGCTGACGACCGCGATGAAACTCTCTGATGGCCGCGTGCTCGACCATCTACGGGAGCAGCCGGAAATCGTGCATGAGGCGCTGGCCGCGATCACGTTTGTGACGCGCGCGATGACGACCGCGACGCTGGAACGCGGCGCGAGCGGCATCTTCTTCGCCACCCAATGCGCGACGACCGATCTGATGACAGTCGCCGAATACGAGGAATTCGGCGCGCGCTACGACCGGCAGGTATTGGGCGCAGCGGCTGCATCCCGCTTCACGATGCTGCATATTCACGGCGAAAACATCATGTTCGATGCCCTGATGGCGTATCCTGTCCACGCGATCAACTGGCACGACCGCCGCACATCGCCCGCACTGGCCGAGGGCATCCGGCGGAGCGGCAAATGCGCCATCGGCGGCATCCACGAGCAGGAGATCGCGACGATGACTCCCGATGCAGCGGCGGCCCAGGCGCGCGACACGGTGGCGGCAACGGGCGGCGCGCACATGATGGTCTGTCCCGGCTGCGTCATCCCGATCACCACCCCGACCGCCACCATCGCCGCCATCATCCGCGCTGTCCGAGAATGATGAGGATACGAGCGCAGAGGGCGCAGAGGGCGCAGAGGATACAAAAAGGTACATTGAAGAAGCATTTCCAAGATGATCCTCAAGCGTTCTTCTGATCACGTATTTCTTCTCTGTGCTCTCTGCGTCCTCTGCGTTCTCTGCGTTAATCTTTCCGTCGAGGAGGCGAACATGCGGACGGAGAAGCATATTTTGATGGACATGGACGGGGTGATCGTGCGCGGGGCACGGGTCATTCCGGGGGCACCGGAGTTCATCGAGCGACTGGTGGCAGTGGGGCGGAAATTCCTCGTCCTCACCAATAACCCCGCCTACACGCCGCGCGACCTTTCCGCCCGCCTAACGCGGCTGGGCATCGCCGTGCCGGAAACACACATCTTCACCGCCGCGCTCGCTACCGCGCAGTTTCTCCACGCCCAGCGGCCGGAAGGGACGGCGTATGTCGTTGGCGAGGCGGGGCTGACGACCGCGCTGCACGACGCGGGCTACACGCTGACCGACCAGAACCCGGATTACGTCGTCCTCGGCGTGACGACCTCGTATGATTTCGAGCGGATTACGCGCGCCGTCCGACTGATCGCCGCCGGGTCGCGCTTCATTGCCACCAGCCCCGATGTCGTCGGGCCGACCGAGGCGGGACTGGAACCGGGAACGGGGGCCGTCGCCGCCCTGATTACCGCCGCGACGGGCGTCCAGGCCTACTTCGTCGGCAAGCCGAACCCGCTGATGATGCGCGCCGCCCTGCGCACGATCGGCACGCACTCCGAGGAGACGATGATGATCGGCGACCGGATGGACACTGACATCATCGCCGGCACCGAGGCGGGCATGGAGACAACGCTCGTCCTCACCGGCGTGACGCTGCGCGAGCAGGTGGAGCGCTTTCCGTACCAGCCGACGAACATCGTCGCGTCCGTCGCGGAGATCGAGGTATAGCCGTCACATCCGGGCCGGTATCCGCGTTTTGTATTATGTGGAATAATAGCCACCCACACGCGAGGCGTGTAGGCAAGGGTCGTGCGGCATCACAGGTTTTTTGAAAGGGAGAGGGATGCGCAAAGCGAGCGACGGGGCGATGATCTGGGTATTGCGGGTGATGCCCGTCGTCATTTTTGCGATGGGATGCGTCGCGGATCTTGTATTGAACGCGGCGGCTCGTAGCCCACAGGCCGAACGGTTCCTGCCCGAAGTGTGCGGGCTGACGGTCGGCGTCCTGACCGTTCTGGCGTTCGCGATGCGGCGGCAAGCCTATCTCGCGGCGGGCGCGGTCTTTATCTTCGTCGAGATGGTCGCCGTGGCGCTCAACATGCCGCTCGGCATGCACATCGGGGTTTGCGCGGCATCGTTCGTGACGGCCGTCGTCTGCCTCGCCATCTACGCATATGGCCCCTGGACGGTTTCCGGCACCGTCTTTGTACGCGAGTAGAGCGAACACTCGTAGCGGTTTCCGCATCATCAATTGCGCAGAATGGCAGGCAATCGCGCCTGCCTTTGCTGTTTCCGGCACGTATCCGTGCGAGAATCACCGGGGCGGTGCGGTCGTGGCAGAGGAGGCGGCGATGGGCGAGGCACGGGAAAACGACGGCGCGACGGTGGTGCGGGCGGGATGGCTGATTGACGGAACGGGCGCGGAGCCGCAACGCGATGTAACGGTGACATTCGAGGGCGGCATTATCACGCGCGTCGCGAGCGGCGATCAGATTCCACGGGATACGACGGCCCTCGACCTCGGTGATTATACGGTGATGCCGGGGCTGATTAACGCACACACGCATACGATCCTGCCGGGCGACGGCACGCCGTTCGCGGAGTGGATGGAACTGCCGGATGAACTGCTGCTCTTGCAGGCGCACGCCAACGCGCTCACGGCGCTCCATTCGGGCGTGACGACGATCCGCGATTGCGGCGGCAAGGGCGACCTGATGTTCCGGCTGCGCGACGCGATCCGCGCCGGGATCGTCCCCGGCCCCCGGTTCGTCCTCAGTGGCTACCCGCTGACGATCACCGGCGGCCATTGCCGCTACTTCGGCGGCGAGGTGGACGGGCCGGAGGCGATGCGCCACGCGGCGCGCCGCCTGCTCAAAGCGGGCGCGGACTTCATCAAGATCATGGCAGCGGGTGGCGGCACCGTCGGCACGTATTCGCAGTTCCCGTCCTTCGAGGTGGACGAGATGCGCGCAGCGATTGCCGAGGCGCACAAGATCGGCAAACTGGCGTCGTGCCACTGCATCGCCACCGAATCCATCACGCGGGCGCTCGACGCCGGCACCGACCACATCGAGCATTGCTCCTTCATGGCACCCGACACGATGTGGCGGTACGACGACGTGGTCGCGCAACGCGTCGCGCAGTCGGGCGTTTCCGTCACGGCGACCTTGCAGGTGATGGTGGACTCGATGGCGATCATGCAGGAGCGGTACGCGCAGGGCATCGCCACGCCACAGGAGGCGGAGATCGTCACGAAAACGCCGCACCGCAACGAGGACAGCATCGCCAACATCCGCAACCTGCACGCACTCGGCGTGCCGATCGTCGCGGGCAACGACGCCGGGTGGCGGTACACGGGATTCGACGATTTTTACGAGGAATTGCAGTTGCTGGTGCGCGCGGGGATGACGCCGCTCGAAGCGATCCATGCCGCCACGGGCCGCGCAGCGAAGGCGTGCCAATTGGAAGGAATCACCGGCACTATCGCATCGGGCTGCGCCGCCGACCTGCTCGCGGTGCGCGGCGACCCGGTAACCGACCTCGGCGTCCTGAGCGCGCCCGCGATGGTACTCCAATCGGGCGCTGTCGTCGTTGATCGTCGGTAAGAGGAGGGGA
>JALYXG010000014.1 GCA_030947205.1 Chloroflexota bacterium | reverse complement strand
CTCCCCTTTCCGGCGACGCGCACGCGCTCTGCGCCGAGGCGGTGACGAAGTTGATCGTCCGCCACCCGGAACTGCCGCTCGACGACCTGCTGCGGATCAGCCGCGTCGTTGCCGGGGAGATGGCGGCAGTCACGCATTCCGGCGCGCCGTTCGTGGAAATCTCCGCCGCCGGCATCACCAAGGCATCCGCGCTGGCGGGGTTGTGCGACCGCCTCGGCATCGCGCCATCACAGGTGATCGCCTTCGGAGATATGCCGAACGACCTGCCGATGCTCGCCTGGGCAGGTCGCAGCGTCGCCGTCGCGAATGCGCACCCGGACGTTCTCGCTGTTGTGGACGAGGTAACGACTGCGAATGAAGAGGATGGAGTCGCGGTTGTGCTTGAACGGCTGATCGAAGGCATCCACCATCCCGGTGGTGGCGGGCTTTAGCCTTCCACCACCCCTCAGATTTGCCCCACTCACATCGGCAGGGTTTCGATCTCGACGTGGTTCCTGGCGCGCTTTTCTTCGGATGCTTCCGCGATGATCCAGAGGAGGCCACCGACCAGGCCGAGGTTTTTGAGGAATTGGACGCGCTGCATCGCGAGCGCCTTCGGCTCTTTTTCGTTCCAGAAGGCGTGGCCGACGAGGGTTGTCGGAATCATGCTGCCGATCAGCGCGCCCGCCGCCGCTTTCGGCGCGATGCCGAGCGCGAGCAGGATGCCGCCAATCACCATCGTCGCGCCATTGACCTTGACCGCCAGTTCCGATTGCGGGATGCCCGCGCCCTCGACCATGTGTGTCCGGGGGCCGGGCGCTTTGAAGGCTTCTGCCCCCGCGATGACGAAGATACCGGAAAGGCAGACCCGCCCAAGTGATTTCAGCATGTACTCAACTCCATTTCCGTTGCGACACCGTGCCAAACGTGCAGCACGACATATGCCATGACTATCTCGGTAGCGCGGGCTTTCCAGCCTGCGTCCCCGATACTGTAGGCTTTCCGGTCTGCGACAGAGAATGCGGGGACGCAGGCTGGAAAGCCCGCGCTACCCAACTCCCTAACCCGGAACACCGCGCATGATACCGCTTTTAGCCAACGCAAACGGCGCGCAGCATATGGGAGCATCCGGCATCCGAATCGCAGCCCTTCCCACGCGAAACGGTATGCGGGTATGCTACCGAGCATGAGTATCGCAGACCCAGGGGGCAAAGCGGAAAAGGGATTCTCGCGGGCCGCGATGATCATGCCCGTCTACGTGCCGACCTTTCTGCTCTCCTTCGCGCAGGGGATGCTCATCCCGATCCTGCCGATCTTCGCCAAGGGATTCGGCGTCTCGTTCAGCCTCGCTAGCCTCGCGGTCGCGGCGGCGGGGATCGGCACGCTGATCGCCGATGTGCCGGTCGGCATGGTGCTCGCGCAGATCGGGCGGCGGCGGGCGATGTTCATCGGCATCTTTCTCGCCGCCACGACGACCCTGATTATCCCCATCGCCCACAACTACCCCGTCCTCGTCCTTTGTCGCCTCGTCGAGGGCGTCGGCACCGCGCTCTGGGGGCTGTCGCGCCACGCCTATATTACCGATATCGCACCGCGCGCCCAGCGGGGTAAGTTCATCGCCAGTTTCGGCGGCATCAACCGCGCGGGCACCTTCGCCGGCCCGATCCTGGGCGGGACGCTGGCGGACTTGTTCGGGCTGACCGCTCCCTACTACCTCGCCGCCGGGATGACCGCCTTCGCGGGCGTGCTCGCCTTCGTCTACATCAAAGAAACGGGGAGCCGCGCCGGGGTCGCGACACGCGGCCACATGCGCTGGAAGAGCGTCGGCCGGATGATGAAAACGCACCGTGCGGACCTTGCCTCCGCCGGGGCTGCGCAGATTTTCGTGGCGATGATCCGCTCCGGGCGGCAACTGATTATCCCGCTCTTCGGCGCCTATGCCCTCGGCCTGACGAGCGGGCAGATCGGGACGATCCTCACGGCGGCGGCGACGATTGACATGGCGCTCTTTATCCCCGCCGGGTGGTTGATGGACCGCTTCGGGCGCAAGGTCGCCTCCGTGCCGTCGTTCGCGATCATGGCGGCAGGGATGTTGTTCATCCCCTTCGCGCACGGATTTCTCGGCCTGCTCTCGGCGGCGGTGATCATCGGCCTCGGCAACGGCATCGGCTCCGGCTCGATGATGACCCTCGGCGCAGACCTCGCGCCGCCCGACGCAATCGGCGAATTCCTCGGCGTCTGGCGCTTCGTCGGCGACGCGGGATCGGCGGGCGGCCCGCTCGTCGTCGGCATCGTCGCGGACGCAGTCGGCCTGGCGGCGACCGCCTTTGTCCTGTCGGGAATCGGTCTCGTCGCCGCCCTTATTCTTGCCGCCCTTGTTCGTGAGACGCTGGAGGTGGAGCCACTGCCACATCCCGAACCGGCGACGAAGTAACGCCGCCCGCCCCGGGCGCGATTTCGCTGTGCCGGACCTTGAGGCCGGCGATGAAAAGGTCCAGCCCGGCTTCGAATTCGGCGTCCGGGTCGAACGGGAATCCGGTTCGGAACACCGCCGCCAGGAAGGGGAATTTGTCCGGCGGGAGTTGCGCGACCTTCGCTATGATCTCCTCCTCGGTGGGATCGGAGACGCCACCCGGCTGCACACCGACCTCCTGGAGGGCTATCCCAATCACGTACCCCCCGAGATTGCTGATCGCCCATACCGCTTCCACTGGGGGGAAGCCGACGGTGCAAAGGATCGCCACAATCGCTTCCTCCTGTTCCAGTATCAGCGGGGTGGATGGTGGACGGGTAGAAAGGACGGGCAAGGCATGGGGATGCGCCCGGAGGACCTGCCGGTAGCTGCGAAACGTCTCGCGCAAGCGGACATCCCACGGCGCGTCCACATCGGGCGGCGGGACGATTTCGGCGTAGACCGCCTCGACGATCCCGTCCAGCACCGCCGCCTTGTTCGGGAAGTGGTAATAGGCCGCCATCGGGTCCACGCCAAGTTCCGCGCCGAGCTTGCGCATGGAAAACGCGTCCAAGCCGTCTCGATCCACGATGGCAAGCGCGGCGCGGACCACCTGCTCGCGGGTCAGATGCGGACGATTGCGCGCCCGCTCGCTGCCGCGTCGTCGCCCGCGTGGGGAGGGGCTGGAGGAGAGGTTCATCGCGTCGTCTTGCGGCGGTAAAGCGAGACGGCAATCGGGGCGAAGGCGAGGAGAATACCCGCGCACCACGCGAATGCCAGCCAGCAGGTTGCGTTGAACGGCTGACCGAGCAGGAGCGCGCGCGAGGCGTTGACGATCACCGACACGGGCTGATGCTCCGTGAAGGCACGCAGCCAGCCGGGCATCGTTTGCGTCGGCACAAAGGCGCTACTGGCGAAGGTCAGCGGGAAAATGGCGATGAACCCGAACGCCTGCACGCTCTCGGCGTTCGGGGCGATCATGCCGAGTAGTGCGCCGACCCATGAGAAGGCGAAGCCACAGAGCAGGATAATCGCGAACGCAACGATCCATCCAAGCGGGTTCCCCTGCGGCCGAAAGCCAACCAGCAGCCCGACGATTAACATGATCGTTACGCCGAGGACGCTCTGCACGAGGTCCGCGACCGTCCGCCCGGCGAGGACGGCGGAGCGCGCCATCGGCAGCGAACGGAAGCGGTCAATCAGCCCTTTCGCGAGGTCTTCCGCGAGGCCGACCCCCGTGTTCATCCCGCCGAAGATCAGCGTCTGCACGAAGATACCGGGCATCAGGTAGTTGACGTACGAGGTGTCTCCCGTCTTGATCGCGCCGCCGAAGACGAAGCGGAAGAGCAGAACGAAGATGATCGGCTGGATCGTCACGTCCAGCAGTTGCGTCGGGACGCGCGGGATGTGCTGGAGATTGCGTTTCGCCATGACGAAGGTGTCGGAGATCGTCCAGAACAGTCGGCTCCGGTGCGGCGGCTGGAGCGCCCCGGCGGGGAGCGCGGTCGTGTGGATTGGGGTCGTCACTGCCATTAAGCAGCCTCCTTCGTGCGGTCGTCGGTGCGTTCAGGTTCCGTGCCATGCCCGGTCAGGGTAAGGAAAACATCGTCCAGCGTCGGGTGGCGGATGCCAAGGTCGTCGAGGCGCACCCCGGCGGCGTCCAGATCGCGCACGACATCCGGCAGCAAACGCGCCCCGCCCGTGACGGGTACGAGGATCGTGCGGCTATCGGAGTCAACGCGGGCGTCCCCATTGCCATAGGGGCGAAGGATGCGAGCAGCGACGGCGAGGTCGCTGCCGCGCGCTATGGTGATCGCGAGCCGCTCCCCGCCCACCTGCGCCTTGAGTTCGTCCGATGTGCCCTCGGCGATCACCGTACCGTGATCTATCACGGCGATACGGTGCGCGAGCACGTCCGCCTCTTCGAGATACTGCGTCGTGAGCAGCACGGTTGTCCCATCCGCGACGAGTTCGCCGATCACGTCCCACATTGCGAGGCGGCTGCGCGGATCGAGACCGGTTGTCGGCTCATCCAGGAAGAGCACAGGCGGCGCGATGACGAGGCTGGCCGCGAGGTCGAGGCGGCGGCGCATACCGCCGGAGTAGGTCTTCACCACGCGCGTCGCCGCGTCCACGAGATCGAAGCGTTCGAGCAATTCATCCGCCCGCCGCCGCGCCGTCTGGCGAGCAAGATGGTACAGCCGCCCGACCATTTCCAGATTCTCCCGCCCCGTCAGCAGTTCGTCCACAGCGGCATATTGCCCCGTCAGGCCGATGCGGGAGCGCAGCGTCTCCGCCTGTGTGACGACATCAAGCCCGGCAACGATTGCCCGACCGGCGTCCGGTATGAGCAGCGTCGCGAGGATGCGCACCGCCGTCGTCTTCCCCGCACCGTTCGGCCCGAGCAGACCGAGCACCGTCCCTTGTTTCACCGTGAGATTGATCCCGCGCAGCGCGTCGGTTTTGCCGAACCGCTTCCACAACCCTTCGATAATGATGGCGTCATTCCCGTATGTCATCGTGTCTCCTCGCCTAATCTACGGTGTAGATCGCAAGTCTACGCCGTAGAGATTACGCTCTACGGCGTAGAATGTCAAGAGGGAGTGCGGAGATGGAGCACAGGTCTAGAATCTCGATGAAGAATTTGAACCGCCAAGACGCCAAGACGCCAAAAGGAGAGAGGAGAGAAAGGAAGGAGGAGGAATTCATTCTTCTCATCTCTTAGCGTTCTTAGCGTCTTGGCGGTTCAAATTCTCCGTTCGCTTACGTCGTTACCGCCTCGCTGATCGGCACGGCTTGGGCACGGAGGACTTTCTTGTCGAACTTACCCGCCGAGGTCTTGGGGATTTCCGCGATGAAGCGGATTTCGTCCGGGATCCACCAGCGGGCGACTTTGTCAGTCAGGAAGGCGCGAATCTCCTCCGGAGTAGTCGTGTCGGCATATTCCGGCTTGGTGACGACAAAGGCGACGGGCCGCTCGACCCATTTCGGGTGGGCGAGGCCGACGACGGTCGCTTCCAGCACCTTCGGATGCGCCATGATCGCGCCTTCGAGTTCGATAGTGGAGATCCACTCGCCGCCCGATTTGATGACGTCCTTCGTCCGATCCACGATCGCTACGTAGCCGTCTTCATCAATCGTCGCGACATCGCCCGTCTTGAACCAGCCGTCGTCAGTTTGTTTGCCGGGGTCCACGTCGTGATGATAGCGACTGGCGATCCATGGGCCGCGCACCTGGACCTCGCCGAACGCCTCACCATCCCACGGCAATTCCGCGCCGGTGGAAAGGTCGGCGATGCGGATTTCGACGCCGGGGATTGGCGGGCCTTGCTTCAGCCGGATGTCGAGCGCTTCCTCCGCCGGTTGCCACGAGCGTGGGATCGAGACGGTACCGAGCGGCGAGGTTTCCGTCATCCCCCAGGCGTGGAGCATCCGCAGTCCCTGCTTCTCCATCCCCTCCATCAGCGCGGGCGGGATCGCCGAGCCGCCGCAGACGACGGTATGGACCTTCGGGAGTTTCGCGCCGGTCAGTTCGATCTGCCGGAGCAGGTTGATCCAGATCGTTGGCACCCCGGCGAGGATCGTCACGTCCTCCGTCTGGCTCAGTTCGATCAGCGTCGCGCCGTCGCCCATCCAGCGGTCGGGCAGGACGAGTTTCGTCCCCGCCATCCCCGCCGCGTAAGGGAGGCCCCAACTATTGGCGTGGAACATCGGCACGACGGGCAAAACGACATCTTCCTCGCCGAGGTTGAGGCAGCCCTTCTGCAAAACGGCCATTGTGTGCAGGAACTGTGAGCGATGACTGTAGACAACGCCCTTCGGATTGCCCGTCGTGCCGGAGGTGTAGCAGACGCCCGCCGGGGCGCGCTCGTCCAGCGTCGGCCAGTCGTAGGTCGTCGGCTCGCCCGCGAGGAGCGATTCGTAGTCCAGCAGCTCGCCCAGGTCGTGCTCAGGCAGATCGTCGCCGTCATTGAGGACGATGATCGTCCGCACCGTCGGGATTTTGCCGGCGATCTTGTTGAGGATCGGGATGAGCGACTTGTCCACGCACAACACGGTATCACCGGCGTCCTCGATGACGAACGCCAGTTGCTCCGGGAAAAGTCGCAGATTCAGCGTGTGCAGGACGGCGCCCATGCAGGGAATGGCGTAGTAGAGTTCGAGATGCCGGTAATTGTTCCACGCGAGCGTCCCTACCCGGTCGCCGGGTCGGACGCCGAGCCGTTCGAGCATGTGCGCGGCCCGATGGACGCGCGTTGCGAAGTCGCCATAGGTATAACGGTGGATGCCTGTCTCGCGCTTGGTGACGATCTCCTTGCGCCGAAAGAGTTTTTCGACCCGCCACAAGACATGCTGAACGGTGAGCGGGTAGTCCTGCATCGTGTGTTCCATCGTCTCCACCTTCCCACGCGAATCACTGTCTCACGATGATGCGATAGTACAACCCGTGGACGAGCGGCATCACCGATTGCATATTTCCTCGTTCTTCGTCCTCTTCGCAGTGTATGGTATGACGGTCTGGCGTGGTGTCAATACGCCGGGGGTTAGGTTCCCTCGCCCATCTCCGCCGCGAATTCCGCCAGCATCGTCTGCTTCTCGGCGGCGGGGAGGAAGGCGGCGCGGACGGCGTTCAGCGACAGTTCCTTAATTTCGTCCGCTGTGAAGCCGTGGACAGTGGCGAGGGCGCGGTGTTCGCCCGCGAGGGTCGTGTCGAACATCGGTGGGTCGTCGGTGTTCACGGTGAGAAACAACCCCGACCGCCAGAGCGTGCGGATTGGGTGCGCGGCCATGTCGGGGTACAGACCGAGGCGGACATTGCTGGTCGGGCAGACTTCAAGCGGCACCTGCATCGCATACAGCAGTTCGAGCAGTTTCGGGTCCTCCACAACGCGCACGCCGTGGCCGATGCGGTCGGCATGCAGCGTCGTCAGGGCATCCCAGATGCTTTCCGGCCCGACCGTCTCGCCGGCATGGAGCGTCCGGGGCAGCCCGGCGTCCCGCGCGTAGGTGAAGACGGGCGCGAGGGCTGCTGCGTTTCGCCCGACTTCCTTGCCGGCGAGGCCGAGGGCACAAATGCCGTTGCCCTGCCGCGCGACTGCCCAGCGCGCCAGCGTCCACGCTTCCTCGATGGTGTTCTCCGCCACAACATCGGGGATGAACTGCATCCGCACGCCGAACTCGCGCTCCGCCTGCTGCGCGCCTGCCCGGATGCCCGCGAGTTGATCGTCGAGCGGCAACCCCCGGCGTACGCGGCCGCAAGTCGTGAAGGTCACTTCCAAGTAACGAATATTCTGCTCCGCCGCCGACGCACCAAGTTCATAGGTCATCAGCGTCAGGTCATCCGGCGTGCAAATACTCGCGCAGATCAGATCGTAGACGGCGAGGAAATGGTCAAAATCGCGGAAGCGGTAGAAGTCGCGCAATTCCGCCTCATTCGCGGCGGGGAGCGCAACGCCGTTCCGCCGCGCCAGTGCCAGCAGCGTCGCGGGGCGGACAGAACCTTCCAGATGGATATGCAACTCCGCCTTCGGCATCCGTGCGATCGAGTCGTCCAGCGATACGGCGACCATCAACCGGCGTCCGCGACAGTGATGTCCGTCTCGATCTGCGCGACGGCGGCAATCGCCCCCTGATCGGGCGGCGGGATGACCTCGCCATTCTCGATCATCGCGGCGATCGTTTCGGAGAGCGCGTCGCGCGTCTCCGCGAGGGCCGTCTCGATCGTCTCGCCCTCCGCGCCGGTGGCGAAGGCCGGAACATCGGTGTAGTACCCACCATCCGCCGCCTCATAGACAATCACCGTATACGTTGCCAATAGTTCCTCCTGCGATGTAAAGATTCGAGCATTGGGTGGTGGCGGGCTTTAGCCTGCCCGTCATTGTGGCAGGCTAAAGAACGCCACTACCCTTTTGAGCGATCATCTCATCTCGCCAGCGGTGGATTGCCGCGCGATGGACCGCGAAGGCGATATTTTCCGGCAGTTCATCCGGCGCGAACCAGCCGATTTCCCGCGCGTCGTCGCCCGCCTTCGCCTCGCCCGCGACCCGTTCCGCCCGATAAAAGAGCATCACGCCGTCCTTGCGCGGATCGTCGTACCAGGCGAGCACATCGTAGAGACTGAGAATGCGCACCGTCAGTCCCGTCTCTTCCGCCAACTCACGCACGGCGGCATCCTCCGGCGTCTCGCCGTAATCCACGAAGCCGGAGGGAACGTACCACGAGCCGTCGTACGGCTCGATGCCGCGCATCGCCAACAGCAATCGCCCACCCTCGACGATCATGCATCCGCTCGCAAGTGACGGGCCGCGAAAAAAGACGAACCCGCACGCCGCGCAGGTCGGGAACGGCGTCGCCTCGAAACCGCC
>JALYXG010000002.1 GCA_030947205.1 Chloroflexota bacterium | reverse complement strand
AAGGCATCCTGACCATTAGCGTGCAGTTGCAGCGCATCGGCGGTAAGCCGCAACTGGTCGAGCCGAAGACCGCCAGCAGCCGCCGGACGATCACCATCCCACCCGTCACGGTCGCTGCGTTGCAGCGGCAGCGCGTCCGACAGAACGAGGAGCGGCTACTCGCCGGGAGCCGGTGGCGACATCACGATCTCGTCTTCGCCTCGACCATCGGCACACCGATGGACGCCGTGACCTTCGCCCGCAAGTTCGATCAAGCGCTCGCCCGCGCCGACCTGCCCCACATCCGCGTCCACGACCTGCGACACACCGCCGCGACCTTCATGCTCGCCCAGGGGGTCGCGCCGAGGATCGCGATGGATGCCCTCGGCCACAGCAACCTTTCGATGACGATGGGCGTTTACCAGCATGTCACCGCCAACCTCCGGCGCGAAGTCGCGAAGGGCATGGAAGACCTGCTGACCGGCACGAAGTAGGGCGGCGTCGCGCGGGTGGCTGTCAAGGTGGCGGTAACTCGCGCATAATGGGGCACATTACCAACCGAGGAGGATGACGGTTTTGTCCGACAGGGCGGGCATAATTCAGCCCGGTTGGTGCGCCGTTTCGTTGCGGGTGAAGTCAACCGTGCCCATCGGCAGGACGCGAGCGGGGACGGCGCCGCCCACGAAGCGCGCCGGATCGAAGTGACGCAGGTCGTAGGGCGGCGTGCCCGTCGCCAACCACTCGCCGATGACCGCGCCGACTTCGGGCGCAATGGCGAAGCCGTGACCGGTGAAGCCGCAGCAGTGGAACAGGCCAGGTGCGTCGGGCGCGAGGCCAATCATCGCGATCCCGTCCGGGCTTTCGCCCTCCATGCCGCTCCAGGCGCGCAGCAGCGGCAGTTGCCGGAGCAGGGGCAGGATGCCGGTGCAGGCTGCCGCGCTCCCCGCGATGTGCGCACCGACGGTGCCCGCCCGGCCGTTGTCGAGATGCACCGTGCCCGACCAGCCGCCGCCGACGACGAAGCCGCCTTCCGGCACCTGCTTAAGCGAGAGTGGTCGCCCGACGCAGCCGACGACTGGGTCGAGAATATGCGGCGCAGGGGCGGTGACGAGCATCTGGTAGCAGGCCGGGTGCAACGGGATTTCGGCGCCCGCCAATCGCGCGACCTCGCCCGCCCACGCGCCCGCCGCGTTGACCGCCCAGCGGCAGGGGAGCGTCCCGGCGGTCGTTTCGACCGCGACGATGCGGCCCGTGGCGTCTGTAACAAAGCCCGTCATCGCCGTGCGTTCGAGAAGGCGCGCACCGGCTCGGATCGCCGCGTCCGCGAACGCTTTGGTCGTCAGGATCGGGTTGGCGTGGCCGTCCTCCGGCGTGTAGGAACCGGCGACGACGGTTGGGGCGACGCCCGGCATGATGCGTTCAAGGTCGCGCGGCTCGACGAGGCGAATGTCCAGCCCTGCCTCCTGCTGGCGCGTCACCGATGCGGCGAAGGCCGGCAGGATCGCCTCGTCCTCGATCACCGTCAGGTGGCCGCCGCGCCGGTACTCGACATCCGCGCCGAGGCGGTCAGCGAGGCCGGGCCAGCGCGGGATCGCCCGCAGGGCGAACGGCAGTTCGCGCAGGTCGCGCCCTTGCTGCCGGACACCGCCCGCCGACGCACCCGACGCGGAGGCCGCGACTTCGCGCTGCTCGACAATCGTCGCGGCAACGCCGCGCATCGCCAGTTCGTAGGCGATCGCGCAGCCCATCACGCCGCCGCCGATGATGACGACATCTGCCGCCGCTTGCCGCCCCGCACTCGCCATCCCCGCCCTCCCGCGTCGTATCCGCTCCTCCGCTCGCGCGATGTTCGCACGCACACTGTTCGCTGGCAATGCCGTGGGCAGAAGTTCGGAGTTCGAAGTATCGGGGCGTACTACTCGTTACTCTTTACTCGCTACTTACTGACCCATGCATCCAGTGCGCCGCGCCATACGTAAGGTATGATGAACACTTGTGCCATTACAAGCGTCGCACGGTTTGCTGAAAGGAAAACGCACAATGCGCCACCGACTCCTGGTTATGCTCGGATTACTCACGCTCTGCGCCGCGCTGGCCGCCTGCGGCGGCAGTACGACCGCCACCGCGACGACTGTATCGCCGACGCGCGCCGCGACCGCCGCGTCGGGGGCAGCCTCCGCACCGGCTTCCGCAGCCGCGACAACCGCCCCCACTGTCGCCGCAGCATCTGGTTCCGCCGCTGCCGCCACACGACCGGCGGGGAGCGCCTCAGCGCCCGGCGCGACCACTGCCCCAACCACGGCCCCCGCAACTGTCGTGGCCGCCAGCGCGCCAACGGTAGCCCCGGCAACGGCTGCGCCAGCGACCTCAGCCTCTTCTGTTGCGACGACGGCCGCGCCCTCTGCTGCCAGCGGAGGCAACGTCGTGATGGTCCAACTGAAAGACTTCATGATCGCGCTCGACAAGTCCACCGTGACCGCCGGGATGGTGACATTTACCATCAAGAATAATGGCCCTTCGCCGCACAACTTCAACGTGAAAATCAATGGCGAAGAAAAGGGCGTACCGACACTCGATGCCGGTATGACGGCGACCGTAACGTTCGACCTCAAGCCGGGTTCCTATGACTACCGCTGCAACATCCCCGGCCACGATTTGCTTGGCATGAAGGGCACGCTGACGGTCAAGTAAGCGACCGGTAGTAGCCAGTAGTCAGTAGCCAGTAGTCAGAACGGATCGGATTCCACTGACTACTGACTACTGGCTACTACCTGCTTCCCCTGGCAATAATCGGGATTTCTCGTATACTGACCATCACAAACGGGGCTTACTACCGCTCAATAGGTAGCGGTACGTTGTGTGTGGGAAGTAGGGGAAGACTATGCGCCCGATCGGTGGATGGATTCGTGTGCTCGGAATCCTGCTGGTACTGGTACTGGCATGCGCGTCGCCCGTCTCGGCGGATTTTGGGACGCTCGCGCCGTCTTCCTCGCCGCAGAGTCATGTGATCGAGCACTTTCCGCTCGCCGGACAGTGGTGGAACCTCTCGTGCGAGTACGCTGCTACCTCAGCGGCGACCGCGTACTTCAACAAACAGATCGGCCAGGACGCTTTCGCCACGATGATCGGGTTCGACGCCAACCCGAACAAGGGTTTTCGGGGCAACCTGAGCGGTCCGTGGGGCGGCACATGGGATTACGGCGTCTACGCGCTCCCAATCCTTTCCGTGCTAACACAGCACGGGTTCGCGCACTCGTACACGTTCCACGCCGACGCGAACCTGCTGCGCGATGCGATTAGCAACAATCGCCCCGTCGTCGTGTGGATTAACGGCACGTACGGCAGCGCGCCGCGCTACAACGACGAGAGTGACGGCGAGCAGTTCATTCTCGTCCCGTACGAGCACGCCGTCACGATCTATGGATACAGCGAGCAGGGCGTCTCGGTGATGGACCCGGCCTACCCGGCGTACTACGATGTCTCGTGGGATGTCTTCATGAATGCATGGCTCCA
>JALYXG010000767.1 GCA_030947205.1 Chloroflexota bacterium | reverse complement strand
CTCTGCTCGCCCGGCCCCGGCGACCCGGAGAACGCGCAGGAAGCGGTCGAGACCGTCCGCCAGGTGCTCGATAGCGGCACGCCGTACGCGGGCGTCTGCCTCGGGCATCAACTGCTCGCGCTCGCTATCGGTGCGAAGACGAGCCGCTTGCCCTTCGGGCATCGCGGCGGCAACCACCCGGTGCTCGATCTCGTCACGGGGCAGGTGCGAGTGACGAGCCAGAACCACGGCTTCAAGGTCGAGCCGGACTCGATCCCGACCGCCGATGGCTGGAAAGTCGCGCACCTCAACCTCAACGACGGCTCGGTGGAAGGGCTGATGCACGACGCGATGCCTGCGTTCAGTATCCAGTACCACCCCGAAGGCGCGCCTGGCCCGCAGGACAGCCAGGACCTGTTCGACCGCTTCCTCGCGATGATTCAGGAGTATCGGTCGGCGCACCAGACGCCGGAGGGGGCGCGGACGGCGTGAGCAGTAGCAGCATGGCGAACCCATTTGCTGAAACATGGGAAGAATTGCGGGCGCGCGCGACGGTGGATGCCGCTCGCCGCATCTTCGCGTTCTGGGACGCGGCGGCGACGCCCTTCTACGTCTTCGTGTTGCGGCCACCGTCAGCGCTCGCGCGTCGGGTGGTCGAAATCGAACAGCCACTGATTGCCGCAGGCATCGGCCACTGCATCCCGCGCGATTTCCTTCACGTCACCGTGCAAAGCCTCGGCAATATCGGCGAAGGTGAGTTGACGGAGCAGATCGTGGACGACTGCGCGGACGCGGTCGCGACGACGCTCGCGGGCATGCCACCGTTCGCTGTCCGGCTGCGCGGTGCCGGGTCGTTCGGCCCCGCCGCCTTTGTCGCCGTCCACGAGGACGACGCGCGGATGCCCCTTCAACGGATGCAGCGGGCGGTAGTCGAAACGTTGGTTGCCACCGATCGCGTGCCGGTGCGCCATCCCGACCGCGCGTATGTGCCGCATCTTTCCATCTGCTACTACGACCGCGCCTATCCGGCAGGCGACGTGATCGGCGCACTGGAGCCGCAACGTCACACCGATATCGGCGTGATGATCGTCGGTGCAATCGAGGTCGTGCGCGTCGTCGGCAATGGCGAGCCGTATCCGCCGATGGAGATGGTGCGACGCATCCCGCTCGGTGGTGGCGTATGACGATGATTCATCGGCGGTTGGTGGTATCCTGCGCGCATGAGTGTTCGTATGCTGACGCCGGAGGAGCGACCCTATCATGACAGCCACACGCCACTATGTCACGACCTTCGATGAAGCCTGGCAGCAGTTCCGCGCCCGTCCAACGACGGACGACGCGACGGCGCACGTTATCGGCCAGCGCGCCCGCGAGGAGAAGTCATCGTATATCGCATTTCTGGTGCCCGTCACCGGGCACGGCATCGTCCAGGCGACACGCCCGGTGCGCGAAGCATTGACGGCGGCGGGGATCGAAGAGGCGTTGCCGTCGCACTATCTGCATATGACCCTTCTCGGCATCGGCTTCGAGTCAGCGATCCGCACGACGACGGGCAACATTGCGCGGATTATGGATCGGGCGAGCCGGGCGTTGCGCGATGTCCAACCGTTGACGCTGACGCTGAAGGGCGTCAACTCATTCGGCAACGCCGCCTTCGTCGAAGTCCACGATGAGAAGAACGGGTTGCCCGCGCTGCGCGACCGGCTCGTCGGTGTCCTGCATCAAGTTGGATTGGCGGGTTTCGGTGAATCCGCGCTTTCCAGCGTCGGGACAACGCCAGACGGTGAGGCGGAACGCGATCAGGCCGATTCGATCAACGCGCCGCCGTACGTGCCGCACCTGTCGCTCTGTTACTACCGGGAGCAATACCCGACCGAGAAAGTCGCAGAAATTCTCGAACCCTACCGCGACCTCGAAGTCGGCACACTGCGGATGAATTACGTGACACTCGCCGCCATGCCACATTCGGAGTTCGACCACTTCCCGCCGCTAACCCGGATTGCCGACTTGCTGATCGGCTAAGGAGAACGAAACGCGTGACGACGCCCACTCCGAAGACCCAACATGCGCCGCCCCGGACCGTGTTTGTGATCGGTTCCGGCCCGATTGTGATCGGGCAGGCGGCGGAATTCGATTACGCGGGGACGCAGGCGTGTCGCGCACTCCGCGAAGAGGGCATCCGCGTCGTGCTCGTCAACTCGAACCCGGCGACGATCATGACCGACGAAGACGTCGCGGATGTCGTCTACATTGAGCCGCTGACGGTGGATGTGCTGCGAAGGATTATTCAGCGCGAGCGGCCTGACGGCCTGCTGCCCACGCTCGGTGGGCAGACGGGGCTGAACCTCGCCGTCCAGTTGGCGGACGCGGGCGTGCTCGAAAAGTACAATGTGCGCCTGCTCGGCACGCCGCTCGAAGCGATCAAGAAGGCGGAGGATCGCGCCCTCTTCAAGGAGACGCTGGAAAGCATTGGTGAGCCGTCCATCGCCAGCGCGATCTGCCACACGCTCGAAGAGGCGCGTGAATTCGCCTTGAGTGTCCCGCCGCCGCTGATCGTCCGCCCCGCCTACACCCTTGGCGGCACGGGCGGCGGTATCGCGGATACGTGGGACGATCTGGATGCGAAGGTGCTCGCCGGCCTCCATGCCAGCCCGATCCACCAGATTCTGCTGGAACGGTCGCTCCTCGGCTGGAAAGAGGTCGAGTACGAGGTGATGCGGGACAGCGCGGATACCTGCATCACGATCTGCAACATGGAGAACTTCGACCCGGTTGGTGTTCATACAGGGGACAGCATCGTCGTCGCGCCGTCGCAGACGCTGTCGGACCGCGATTATCAGATGCTGCGGTCGGCGTCGCTGCGGATCATCCGCGCGCTCGGCATCGAGGGGGGCTGCAACATCCAGTTCGCGCTCGACCCGCGCTCATCGCAATACTACGTCATCGAAGTCAACCCGCGCGTCAGCCGCTCCTCCGCGCTCGCCTCGAAGGCGACGGGCTACCCGATTGCCCGCGTCGCGGCGAAGATCGCCATTGGCAAGTTGCTGCGGGACATCCCGAATGCGGTAACGGCGAAAACGACCGCCGCATTTGAACCCGCCCTCGATTACTGCGTCCTGAAAGTGCCGCGCTGGCCGTTCGACAAGTTTTACCGCGCCGAGCGGACGATTGGCACGCAGATGAAGGCGACGGGTGAGGTGATGGCAATTGACCGCTCGTTCGAGGCGGCAATCCAGAAGGCAGTCCGCTCGCTCGAATGGGATGACCGCGATCTCGGCTGGGAAGAGAAGACGTGGGACGGCCCGGACGGCGCGGACATTCTCGATGATCTCGTGCGCCGCCCGAACGACCAGCGACTCTGGGCGCTGATGGCTTCGTTGCGGCGCGGCATGCCGACGGAGACGATTGCCACCCAGACGGGCATTGACCCCTGGTTCCTGCGCCGCCTCGACACGATAGTCCAGATGGAAGCGCGCATCCAGCGTGAGCCGCTGACGGACGAATTGCTCTGGGAAGCGAAACGGATTGGCTTTGGTGATGCCTGGCTCGGGCGGCTGACGGGGATACCGGAAGCGGCGATCGCGGCGCGGCGGCGCGCGGTCGGTATCGTGCCAGTCTGCAAGATGGTGGATACCTGCGCGGCGGAGTTCGACGCGATG
>JALYXG010000763.1 GCA_030947205.1 Chloroflexota bacterium | reverse complement strand
GGCGAGCGGGAGGTCCACCGGGCTGTGTTCGCGATCCGACAGTTCGACGGCATCGAGCACTTCCTGGCAGCGCATGCCGTCGGTGAAGTCGGGCGATGGCTGGGTGTCGGCGCGGATGGCGTCAATGAAGTCGGTCATCACGCGCTGCGGCGTGCCGAGCAGATAGACAGGCGGGACGGCGACCGTCGCGAAGGCGTTGTAGCGTGCCTGCCCGCTGCCGAGACAGATGCGAATCCGGTCGCCGCCCTCATCGTTCTTCTCGATCTCGTAAATCACCGCGCCCTTGGTGCCGTAGAGTTCGATCCGCTGGTGGTTATTGTGCCCGATGGCGCAGCGGCTAGCGTTGATGACGCCCTCCGTCCCGCTCGCGAACCGCGCATGGATCGAAACGGCGTCATCCACATCCACCGGGCCGACGCCACCGGTCGTCAGCGGGCGCTCGGTGGTGAAGGTGCGCAGATGGCCGTCCATATTCGCAAACTCGCCGATCCACCAGCGGCACAGGTCAATGATGTGCGAAGCGAGATCGCCCAATGCGCCGGTGCCCGATTCGGCGCGCGTTTGCCGCCAACTGATCGGCGTCGTGGGGTCGTTCATCGTGCCATTGAAGTAGTTGGCGTAGACGTGGTAAATCTCGCCCAGTTCGCCGCCCGCGATCATATCGCGGATGAATCCGGCTGCCGGAATCCAGCGGTAGCGGAAGTTGACCGCCGTCTTGCGGCCCGTCGCTTCAGCTCGTTCGGTCATCCGCCGCGCGCCCGCGTAATCGAGCGCGAGCGGCTTCTCGCACAGGACATGCATCCCCGCATCGAGCGCGGCGAGGGTGATTGACTCGTGGAACGAGTTCGGTGTGCAGACGCTGACGGCGTCGAGCGGCAACTGGAGTAATTCCTTGTAGTCGGTGAAGGCGTGCGGCACGCCGAACCGCGCGGCGGCGGCTCGCGCGCTCACCTCCACGACATCGCTGACTGCCACGACCTCCGCCTTGCCCGCCGCTTCGGCCTCCTTGAATGCCGGTAGATGGCGGAGCGTCGCGATCCCGCCCGTCCCGATTACGCCAACCTTAATCCTGTCCGCCACGTCGCATGCTCCTTCTGGTTGAATCGAACCACCAAGACATCAAGATGAAGGGGATTGAACGCAGAGGAGACAGAGGGCGCAGAGAGCACAGAGTGAATCTCTTTTTCTCTCCTCTGCGCGCTCTGCGCCCTCTGTGTCCTCTGCGTTTCGCGTTAATATTGGATGAGCGCGAAGATGTCATGATGACCGAGGCGCTGTCGGCCATTGAGGAAGGTCAGTTCGATCACGAAGGCGACGCCGATCACTTCACCGCCAAGTTTTTCCACCAACTCAACCGTCGCGGCGGTCGTGCCACCCGTCGCGAGCAGATCGTCCACGATCAGGACGCGCTGTCCGGGCGTCAGGGCGTCGGTGTGCATCTCGATGATCGCCTCGCCGTATTCGAGTTGATACGCGACATTGATCGTCTCGTACGGCAGTTTGCCGAACTTTCGGGCGGTCACGAACGGGACGCCGAGGAGATAGGCGAGCGGCGCGCCGAAGATGAACCCGCGCGACTCGACCGCCACCACCGCCTCGACCCGCGCCTCCCGATAACGCGCGGCGAGGGCGTCGAGCACTTCCTTAAACGCCGCGGCGTTCGCGAGCAGCGGTGTGATGTCCCGATACAGGACGCCGGGCTGCGGGAAGTCAGGGATGTCCCGAATATACTGCTTGAGATGCTCGACGCTCGTGCCCATGCGCTGCTCCTTCGTCGCGACCCTCCCCGCCCGCGCGCCATTGTACGCGACAAGAGATGCATTGAACCACGAAGGCGCGAAGAGCACGAAGAGGGAAGAAGAGAAACAAGGATTCCTTTTCTTGGTTTCCTTCGTGCTCTTCGTGTCTTCGTGGTTCAATCTCTCTCAGGAGGCCGATGCCAATGCCGACGGATATTGTGGACGAGTTGCATTTGGCGCGGACGCTGCGGATACGGGCGGGCGGGCGGACGCTCGTGCTCGCGAAGCGGGCGGGGGAGTCAACGGCGCATGTGCTGCTCAAGGCGACGGGCTATGCGCGCTATGCCCCGGACTACCCCGACATACGGATCGAAGCGCCAATTGGGTTGCGCTACAAGCCGGACCTCGTTGCCCTCGATGACGCGGGCGAGCCGCGACTTTGGATCGAGTGCGGGCATGTGGATCGGGAGAAGGTACGGCGACTCGTGCGGCGCTACCCGCGCACGCACCTCGTCTGGCTGCGACGGCAGTCGCAGTGGGAGGGCGCGATCCGGATCGTTCAGGAAGCGCTCGTGGATGCCCGCCGTCCCGCGCCCGTCGAGGTGCTCGGCGTGACCGATGAAATCTTGCTCGCCATCGCGGAATCCGGTGATACAGACGGCGTCGTGGAGATGATAACGGTGATGCGGCTGGACGACGATGCGCTACCGAATATGCGCCAGGGCCGCTGACTGAGGCCGGAGCACTTCATCTACGATGCCGTACTCCTGCGCCTCGTCCGCGCCCATAAAATAATCGCGCTCGGTGTCCCGCTTCACTTTGTCGAAGGACTGGCCCGTGTGACAGGCCATGATCTCGATGCACCGTGTGACGAGGCCGATCGCCTCGCGCGCCTGCACCTCGACATCCGGGTTGTTGCCGCTGAACCCGCCGGAGCCCTGATGAATCAGGACGCGGGAGTTGGGCAGCGCGTATCGCTTGCCGGGCGCTCCCGCCATCAGGAGCACGGAACCCATGCTCGCCGCCAGCCCCATGCAGACGGTCGAAACATCGCACTTGAGCATCTGCATCGTGTCGTAAATGCCGAGGCCCGCATAGACTTCACCACCGGGGCTATTGATATACAGCCGAATCTCCTTCTCCGGGTCCTCGTAGTCGAGGAAAAGGAGTTGCGCGATCACGAGGTTCGCGATCTGGCTGTCAATCGGCGCGCCGACGAAGACGACGCGATCCCGTAAGAGCCGCGAGTAAATGTCCCAGGAACGCTCGCCGCGATTGGTACTTTCGATTACTGCCGGGATGACATATCGGGGTTCCATGTCAGCTTCTCCTTGCTCGATCCCTGCAACGCTGCCGCTACCCTTGCACAATAGATGCTGGAAACGTAGAATGCAACGAAAAGAAATGCTCGTAGCATATGTGGTCAGAATATTCGCGGAGGAACGAGATGGCGGACTTGCAACAAACGATGGGTGCGGTCATCCGGCGGGCGCGGCAGGAGCGGTCGCAGACGCTGAAGGCGCTCGCGGAGCAGGCGGGTCTTTCGGTCGTGTATCTGGGCGAAATCGAGCGGGGCAAGAAGTATCCGTCCGCATCCGTGCTCGAACGGCTCGCGGCCGCGCTCGGCCTGGAGTTGTCCGACGTGTTGGAACTCGTCGCGGACGAACTGCGCGTGGGTGTGCAGCCGACAAGCACCGAGGCCATCGGCTTTGCCCTACCGACGCGCGGCGATGTGACCCCGCGCGTGACGATCAAGCGTATGGTCCACATGCTGAACCCCGAAGAAGTGACGACGATGGCCGAACTCGGCGCATTCTTCCTTGCCCGACAACGCGGTGTAGAGAAGAATGGGTAAACCATTTGCGATGCCACACCTCATCGCTCCATTTCTGCAGAGGTCCGGTGCGCCTACATATTTCTCCAGTGGCGTCAGGCCTGAATAATCGTTGTTACCGGTTTCAGTTCGCGACGCAGACTGACCAGTGCTTGACGGATCGGGCGTGGAGACGGATCATTTTCACGGCCTTGCTCCGCCGCAAGGCCGGATTTTGTACCCGCGCAATGATCGGAATCGGAATCGGGAATCGAAAGGACGTGGCCGGTGGCAACAGCGTTCAAGTATGTCGGTAAAGCAACCAAGCGACAGGATGGGCCGAAGAAACTGACCGGTGAGGAGCAATTTACCGGTGACCTGACGCTTCCCCGCATGGCACATGCGCGGCTCGTCAATAGCATCTACGCGAATGCGAAGATTCGTGGCATTGACACGAGCGCGGCGCGCGCGCTACCCGGCGTCATTGACGTCTGCACCGCTGAGGACATCCTGCCGATCTGGAAGATGCCGCCCGCCCGGTTGCCGCTCGCGCAGGGGCGCGTCGTCTTCTATGGCCAGCCGGTCGCGGTCGTCGTCGCGCAGTCGGAGGCGATTGCGGCGGAAGCAGCATCGCTCGTGCAGGTGGATTACGAGGAATTGCCCGTCGTCACCGACGCCGAGGCAGCGATGCAATCAGACTCGCCTCGTGCGATCTTCAAGGAGGAGGGCGGCGCGGACGAACTCGACATGCACGCCGCTGTCGCCGCTGTCGCCGAGGAAAAGCGCGATCTGCCGCCGAACGTCTCCGCGTTTAAGCATTACCACCGGGGCGAAATCGAGCAGGGGCTGGCGGAGTCCGACATCGTCGTGACGCGCAAGTACAAGACAAACATGGTTCATCAGTCATACATCGAGCCGCACTCCACCGTCGCGATGATGGACAACAGCGGCACGCTCTCCGTTTGGACAAGTACGCAGGCGATGTTCTATTGCCGCTCGGCGTGCGCGCAGGCGACGGGATTGCCCGAAAACAAGGTGCGCATGACGGCGATGCCCGTTGGCGGCGGCTTCGGCGGCAAGTTCCTGCTCTACGAACCGCTGACGGCGATCCTCGCGATTAAGACGCGCCGCCCGATCCGTTTCGTCCTATCGAGGATGGAGGAGTTCCTGTCCGGCAACCCCGCGCCTGGCTGCTTTATCGAGTTGACGACCGGTGCGAAGCAGGATGGGACGCTCCACGCGCTGAAGGCGAAGGTCGTCTTCGACACGGGCGCCTTCCCCGGCGCGCCCTCCGGCATTGCCTCCCTGCTGCTCGGCGGCTACTACAAGATTCCGCACCTCGACATCGAGGCATACGATGTCCACACGAACAAGACGACGCTCGGCGCGTACCGCGCGCCCGGCGCACCGCAGGCGACTTTCGCTATTGAATCGAACATGAGCCTGATGGCGAAAGAACTGGGGATGGATGACATCACCTTCCGCCTCAAGAACATCGTCGGGGAAGGCGATCTCCTGCCGGACAACACGCCGTGGGCGCCCGTCGGCCTGAAGGATTGCCTCGAAGCGTTGCAGAAGCACCCAGCCTGGACCGGGCGCGGCGGGGTCGCCGGTGAGGGAGTCGGCATCGCGGTCGGCGCATGGTTCGGTGGGCTGGAACCGGCGTCGGCGGCCTGTCGGTTGAACGCGGACGGCTCGCTCGCCCTCGTTCTCGGCTCGCAGGACATCACCGGCTCCAACACCTCGTTCGCGATCATGGCGGCGGAAGTGTTCGGCGTGGATGTCGAGAAGGTGCAGATCATCTCCGGCAATACCGACACCGCTCCGTACGCCGGTTCCGCCGGTGGCAGCAAGATTTTGTACACTGTCGGCCCGGCGGTCATTCAGGCGGTCGAGTCCGCGAAGAAGCAACTGCTGCAAATCGCCGCCGAGCAACTCGAAGCGGCCCCGGAAGACCTCGAAATTGTGGATGATAAGGTCCGCGTCAAGGGTTCGCCGGGGCAGGAGAAGCCGATTGCCGAACTCGCTCGCATGACGATGACCTTCGGCGGGCGGTACGCGCCCGTTTATGGCAGCGGCACGACGGCGCAAACGAACCGCGCGCCCGGCGCCGCCGCCCACCTCGTTCGGGTCAAGGCGGACGCCGAGACGGGCGATGTGCAGGTTGTGCAGTACGTCGCGGTGCAGGATGTTGGGCGGGCGATCAACCCGGCATCGGTGGACGGCCAAATCATGGGCGGCGTCGCGCAAGGCATCGGCTGGGGATTGTACGAAAGCATGGTCTACGATAACCGTGGCACGCTCCTGACCGCTTCGTTCCTCGATTACGCCGTGCCGGGGATGGATGCCGTGCCGCCCATCGAAACGATCATTATCGAAATCCCCGCGCCTGTCGGCCCGTTCGGCGGCAAGGGGATCGGCGAGCCGCCCGTTGTGCCCGGCGCCGCCGCCATCGCCAACGCCATCGCCGACGCCATCGGCGTGCGCGTCTACGAAATCCCGATGACCCCGGAACGCGTCGTCCGCGCAGCGCGGGCGAACGGGGGGTAGGAGAGACCTAACCCCCGGCCCCTTCCCGCGAGGAAGGGGAGGGGAATCTCTGAAACACCGGGGCACCATGAGGAACGTCATGGTACTTCGCATGAGTCACCCCTTCCCACGCTGAGGGACGGAAGGGGCTGGGGGTTAGGTCTCTCCTCATTTCATTGACATTCCCGCAGGGAAAATGCTATATCTCACGCACGATCACACCTCGGAACGGGTCGGTGCGCTTGCCCAACGCCAGCGGAGATCATGGCGAGCCGTGCGGTGTGGCTGCACAATCACACTATGGTGGAGAGGAGAACGAGCAATGGTGGACAATCGCGACGAATACACGCATCGGACACAGGATTTGACGCGGCGTGCGTTCCTCGGCGGGACAGCGGCGACCGCAGCAGCGGCAATTCTCGCGGCATGCGGTAGCAGCAGCAGTGCAACGGACACGCCTGCGGCGAAACCATCCGCTGCCGCATCACCGGCGGCAGGCGCGGCCAGCCCGGCGGCGACCACCGCGTCCGGGAGTGCGGCTGCGGCGACCAAACCCGCCACCACAACCGGCGCGGCGGGAACGAGCGCGCCGGCGGCGGCCGGAGCTGCTTCTCCCGCAGCGACGACCGCAGCGGCGGCGGGCACGCCGAAAAAGGGTGGCATCCTCAAAGTCGGCTTGCAGGGCGATCCCGTCGCGCTCGACCCGCACAGCACGAGCCTGACGGCGACAAATCATATCGTCGAACATATTTACGGCCGTCTCGTCACAATAGACGCGACACTTTCGCCGAAGCCGGACCTCGCGGAGTCGTGGGAAATCTCGCCGGATGGCCTTGTGTATACGTTCAAATTGCGCCAGGGCGTCAAGTTCCACAATGGTCAGCCGCTTGTTGCGGGCGACGTGAAGTATTCCTACGAGCGCGTG
>JALYXG010000757.1 GCA_030947205.1 Chloroflexota bacterium | reverse complement strand
TGCGCAAGGAGTACGGCGCGAAGGTGGCGGTGGAATCGCTGACGCTGACCGTGCGGCAGGGCGAAGTCTTCGGCTTCCTCGGGCCGAACGGCGCGGGCAAGAGCACGACGATGAAGATGCTGATGGGCCTCGTTTTCCCGACCAGTGGCGCGATGGGCCTGCTCGGTCGGCCGATCGGCGATGTGTCGGTGAAGCGGCGCGTCGGCTTCCTGCCCGAGCAGTTCCGCTTCCACGAGTGGATGCAGGCGGGCGAATTCCTCGATTTCCACGGCCAATTGTACGGCATGGGCTGGTCGGAGCGGCGGCGACGCATCCCGGAAGTGCTCGAACTCGTCGGGCTGGAAGGCGAGGGGCGCAACCGGCTCAAGACCTTCTCGAAAGGGATGCTCCAGCGCATCGGCCTCGCGCAGGCCGTGATGAACAACCCCGCGCTCGTCTTCCTCGATGAGCCGACAAGTGCGCTCGACCCAGTCGGGCGGCGCGAAGTGCGGGACGTGATCGGTCGCTTCCGCAGTCAGGGGATGACCGTCTTTCTCAACTCGCACATCCTTTCCGAAGTTGAGCAGGTCTGCGACCGCTGCGCAATCATTGACCACGGCCGCGTCGTGCGGCTCGGCACGATGCGCGAACTCCTGTCTGAAGAACTAACGGTGGACATCACCGTGGACGGCATCGCGCCGGAAGTTTGGGGCGCACTGGACGGCGGGGCGACGCTGGTCGGCATCGAGAACCGCACGCTGACGATCCGCGTGTCAGACGAGGAAGTGATCCCACCGCTGGTGGATCGCCTCGTCCGGGCGGGAGCGAAGGTCTACGCTGTCGCGCCGCACCGCCGCACGCTTGAAGACGTTTTCATGGAGGCAATTGGCATGACGGATAGCACGGCGCACAGTCACGGCCTGGAACGCGACGACGCGGCGATGGGAGGGCGGGCATAATGGCGACGATAACGCAGACCCTCGCGCCCACCCGCTCCTTCGACGCCATCGGTAGCCTGCGGCGTATCTGGCTCCTCGCCCGCATGACCTTCCGCGAGGCGGTGCGAAAAAAGATGATCTGGGCGGTGGTGTTCCTCACCGCGCTCTTTGTCGCCTTCTATGGCTGGGGCGTGTATCGCTTCAAGGAGACGTGGGACGCGCGGGCGGCGGCACGCAGTTTCCGCTTCCCGATCACCTTCAACCAGGCAGTGGACCTCAACATGGCGGTCGCCGTCTTCATCATTTTCTTCCTCGCGGCCGTGATGGGCATCTTCGCCGCCATCGGCACAATCGCGGGCGAGGTGGACGGCGGAACATTCCAGGCGATCCTGCCGAAGCCGATCCGTCGCTGGGAAGTCGTGCTCGGCAAGTGGCTCGGCTACGCGCTGATGCTTGCGCTCTATGTCGGCGTGACGATGGCCGTCGTCGCCGCCGAGGTGGGGGCGATCACCGGGCACATCCCCGCCGGGACCGTGAAGACGACGCTGATCGTCATCGTCGCGACATGGTGGCTGCTGTCGCTGACGGTGCTCGGCAGCACGATCTTCGCGACGATGGCGAACGGGATCGTCTGCTACATGTTCTACGCCTTTGGCCTCGCCGCGACGATTGTCGAATCTATGGGGCAACTCTTCCAGGTGCGCGCAATGGAGAACGCGGGGCTAGTGCTCTCCCTCGTCTTCCCCTCGCAGCGCATTTACAACTACGCGAACTACATCATCCAACCCGCGACGAATTTCGCCTTCGGCGGCAATGGTGGCCCCAGTTCCACCCCGCCCTCCGGCGCCATCGTTCCGTTCGCCTTCGGCTACCTTATCCTCCTCGTTATCGCCGCCTGCCTCGTCTTCCGCAAGAAAGACCTCTAAGCCGCATCCGGTAATTGACAGCAAGAGGCAGGTGGGGCAATGTCCCACCTGCCTCTTCACATTGTCTTCATCATCGTTTGCGTCCGTCTGCTTGCCTGCGAACGCTGCTGATTTGCTGACAACTTTGTCATCCAACGAAGACTTCGATGCACGTAAGTACCGCTATTTACCTGTATGATACCCGACAGGCGGCGTCGCGGCAGGGATGTGTATGGTGGAAGACCCTGGCAACGAGGATCGTAGGCACGGACGATAGACAGATGAATGACCGCGCACAAAAAATCGCACGATCCGTTGCAGCGTCGGACGTTTGGCGGATCATGTCGGCGTTCATCCTCCTGTTCGTGGCCATCGCTACGGCGCTCCCAATTACGGGGCCGGGGAGGATCGCCGCTTCCGCGCCACCCGGTGGCGCGCCGCCCGCCGGCAGTGGAACGATGCAGAGCAGCGCGGCGGTGCGCGTGCTCGACGGCAACACAATTATCACTTGGATTGATGGCAAACAGGTCGCCGTCCGCTTCGCCGATATTGATGTCGCCCCGTATACGACCCCATGCGGCGGCGCGGCGACCAAGCAACTGTGGAAGCTCGTCGCGGGCGGTGAACTGAGTCTCGAAGAGGACAGCGCCCTCGCCTTCGATGCCAACGGATTGCGCCTCTATTACGCACGTACCAGGGATGGTCGGGCGATCGGTCAGGAATTGGTACGAGCGGGTGTCGCCAGGATCAATGGCAAAGCGGACAGTCGCCACCGCTTTGCCACCGACGAGGCGCAAGCCCGTAATGCCCAGCGGGGCTGTTTGTGGGATACGAGCCACCCGACCACCGATGTTGTGCATACCGCACCGCCGTCGCAGGGTGCCGTCGCACCCGCAGCGACCGTTCTGCCGACCGGCTTCTCGACCCAGGTCGTGGCCGCAGGAATTGACCAGCCGACCGGTTTCGCCTTCGCGCCCGACGGGCGCATCTTCATCACCGCCAAGCACGGCCTCGTCTGGGTAGTCAAGGGCGGCACGGTCTTGCCCACGCCCCTGATTGACATCAACACCATCGTCAACGACTACGGCGACCGCGGATTATTGGGCATCGCGGTTGACCCGAACTTCGCCACGACCAGTCCGTATATCTACCTGCTGCACACCTACGAGAATAATCCGGCCGATCCGACGGGCAAGAAAACGGCGCGGCTCGCGCGCTATACCGTGAACGGGGATGTGGCCTCACCGGCGAGCGCGCAGACGATCATTGGCACGGTCGTTGGCGATGCGGCGCACCCATCGTGCAATGACTTCGCGATCGGTGCGGATTGCATCGTCTCGGACAATCTCTCCCATTCGATCGGCAGCGTCCGCTTCGCCTCCGACGGCACACTCTTTGTCTCGATGGGCGATGGCGCGAGCTTCAACTTCGCGGACGACGATGCGCTTCGCGTCCAGAACCTCGATAGCCTCGCCGGCAAAGTGCTGCACATCACGACAGCGGGAAAGGGCATTGCCACCAACGTCTTCTCCGATGGTAATCTCAGCCACAACCGCTCCAAGGTCTGGGCATACGGCTTCCGCAACCCTTTCCGCTTTACCCTCCGCCCCGGCACGAATGTGCCGTATCTCGGCGATGTCGGCTGGGACACCTGGGAAGAGGTCAATGTCGCGACGAGCGGCGGCAACTTCGGCTGGCCGTGCTACGAAGGGGCCGCCCAGCAGGCGGCGTATGCACCGAAGCCCGGCTGCAAATCGCTCTATGCCAAAGGCGCCGGCGCCGTGAAGTTCGGGTTAGTGACGTACGGCCATGCACTCGGTTCGTTCCCGGTTAGCACGGCGGTAATCGGCGGGGTATTTTATACGGGGGCGACCTACCCGGTGCAGTACCGGGGGGCATACATCTACGGTGATGTCCAGCAGTTCATGCGGAGCCTCACCGTAGACAGCAACGACGCGCTCGTCTCGGGGCCGGCGGACTTTTCGCCGAACGCGGACATCCCGACGGACATCCAGATGGGGCCGGACGGCAACCTCTACGTCTGCGCGATCTTTGCGGGCGAACTGCGCCGCATCGTCTACAGCGCGACCGCACCGGCGGCGCAAATATCGGTGGATCGGCAGTCGGGGCCACCGCCGCTCACGGTGAACTTCTCCAGCGCGGGGTCGGCCGATCCGCAGGGAGGCACACTCTCATACTCGTGGGATTTCGGCGACGGCAGCACCCCCTCCCCGGAGGCGAATCCCTCACATATCTACGAGTTGACGTGCGGGTCCGCCGCCTGCAAGTACGCCGCAGCGCTCACGGTCACCAGCAGCATCTCGCGTGCAACGGGTTCGGCGGGAGTAACGATCGGCGTCGGGCAGCCACCGGTGGCGACGATCACCTCGCCCGGTCCATCCCTGACCTACAAGGTAGGAGACACGATCGCCTTCAGTGGCAGCGCGACCGACTCGTTGGACGGCGACGTCCCGCCCTCCGACCTTTCGTGGCAGGTAATCGTCCATCATTGCCCCGGAAACTGCCACACGCACTTCTTGTTGCGCCGGTCGGGCGTGGCGGCGGACAGCTTCACGATCCCGGATCACGGGGATAACAGCTATTTCGAGATCATCCTCACCGCCACTAACAGCGCGGG
>JALYXG010000723.1 GCA_030947205.1 Chloroflexota bacterium | reverse complement strand
GATGACCGACTGGCTGGAACTCGAAAAATATGAGATCGCACAAGGCGAAGCCCGGGGCCGCCCGCGCGTCAAAATCGTCCATGTCGAGGAGATGCTGGAGCGCATAGGGAAGGGGGAGTCCTGACCCCGAAACTCCCTTCCCTCCCAGGAAAGCGGGTGCCCTCTGGGCGGTAGGGATTAAGACTCCCCAAGTGGCAGCCGCACTGTGAAGGTCGTGCCCTCGCCGAGGGTGGAGCGGACATCGAGTGTACCGCCGTGGGCAACGACGATTTCGCGGGCGATGTAGAGGCCGAGGCCGAGGCCACCGCCGGGCGATTGCCCGGCGCGTTCGGCGCGATAAAAGCGCGAGAAGATGTTCGTCAGGTCGGCGGGCGCGATGCCGGGGCCGTAGTCCTGCACATCGAGAGTTGCCTGGCCGTCGGCAACGCGTAGCCGCACGTCAATGCACGCCGACCCTGCCGCGTGGCTGATCGCGTTGGTCAGCAGGTTGAGTATCACCTGCTCTAATCGCCGGTCGTCACCGTTAAGGGTGACGGGATCATCGGCGATGTCCGCCCCGATGGTTTGTGTCTGCGTCAGCAGTTGCGCGGTTTCGACCGCCCGCCGAACGACCGCGACGAGGTCTATCGGCGCCTGCACGAGCATCAGTTGGCCGTTCTGCAACCGGGCAACATCGAGCAGTTCGTTGATCAGTGCGAGCAGCCGTTGCGACTGGCCGAGCGCGAGCGTGGCGTAGCGGCGAGGCCGCTCTGCGGTGTTTTCGTCGGCGTCGTACAGGCGGAGGAGCATTTGCAGGTAGCCGCTCAACCCGGTGAGGGGCGTGCGCAGTTCGTGGCTGGCGATGGCCATGAATTCGTCCTGCATCCGGCGCAGGCTTCGCTCCGTGATGTCCCGGATGACGAGCACACCGATCTGCTGTGTGTCCTGCGACACGGGTCGCCCGGTCGCCTCAAACCAGCGACGGCTGCCGTCCGGCGCGGTGATCGTGAACTGCGCGGCGAACGATTCGCCACTCGCCACGCGCTGCTGGGGCGTTTGATCGGGCGGGAGCGGATGGCCATCCTCGTCCTCCGCCACAAATGGGTCGTCCGGGGCGCCGAACATCTCGGTGTAGCGATCGTTTGCCATCACCCGTTTGCCCACGCGGTCCACGACGAGCACGGCGTCGCCGATGCTGCCGAGGATCGCTGCCATCCGCTCCCGCTCGCCCTCGCTCGTGTGCCGCTGGAGTTCGAGCGAGACGGCGATTTCCTGCAACTCGGCCGTCCGCGCCTGCAAATCATCGTTGGTGGTATTCAACTCCTCGACGGTCGCCTGTAACTCCTCGTTGAGAGTTTCCAGTTCCTCATTCGTCGCCTGCAACTCTTCGTTGAGGGTCTCGATCTCCTCGGTCGCGGCCTGCGCCTCTTCATTGACGACGAGGAACTCCTCGTTCGCGCCCCGCAATTCCGCATTGCCGTTGGCAAGGTCCTGGTTCGCGTCCAGCAATTGCCGGTTCACTTCCGCCAGCCGTTTCATCAACGTCGCCGTACGTTCCGACTCGGCGCGCTGGCGGGCAAGCGATTCTTCGAGGGCGCGCCGCTCCTGCACGCGCTCGGTCGTGTCCTGCACGGTGACGAGCGCGGAATCAACCGCTTCCGTGCCGTTGCCGACCTTTTGCGGGTAACAGGCAATCTCGAAATAGCGCATGTCGCCCGTCGCGATCTCGGTCGCGGCGATCTCCTCGGCCGTTACGGGCGCTTCGCCCCGGAAGGCGGCATCAATTGCTGTCCGCAGGGGGGCGGGCGGCACCGTCTGCGCGAGATGCAGGAAGTCTTCGCCGATCGCCGCGCTGTGGACGCCGAACATTCGCCGGGCCGCGCCGTTGATCGCCTGGATGTCGTACCGCCGGTCCACGACGACGACGCCGAGCGGCAGGCCGAGCAGCAACTCCTCGAACTTCTCTCGCGCGATGCGGGAGCGTTGCGTCTCACGCTGGACACGGCTCTGCTCGCCATTGACCGCCGCGCGCGTGCCACCGACGAGGCGCAGCGGCGGTGTTGCGGGCACATCCCGATAGCGGGAGGGCGGAAAAAGAGTGCGCTCGCCCTGGCGGCGGTAGATCTTCAGATGCGCGTCTTCCATAACGAAATAGTCCGCAAGTGGGTTGGTCGTCTCGGATTTGCCGAGCACGAGATAGCCGCCGTCGCGCAGCGAGAAGGTGAAGAGTTGGAGCGCGCGCTCCTGGAGTTGCGGCGTAAAGTAGATCAGGACATTGCGGCAAAGTTCGAGATCAATGCGCGGAAAGGGCGCGCGCTGGCCGAGGTCATGCTGGCCGAAGACCGTCAGGGCGCGGACCTGCTTCTTGACCTCGAAATCGCCGTTCAGCCGTGTGAAGTAGCGCTCGACCATTTCTGGTGGCAGATTGACGAGCGCCGCCGCCGGATAGATGCCGCGCCGGGCGAAATTGATCGCCTCATTGTCGAGATCGGTGGCGAAAATGCGTACGTTGAACTGCGCCAGTTCGTCGCCGAGCAGGTCCGAAAGGAGGATCGCCAGCGAGTACGGCTCCTCGCCCGTCGCGCAGCCCGCCGACCAGAGGCGCAACTCGTTGTCGTTGAGGCGCGCATCGGCGATCAGTCGTGGCAGGGTATGGTCGCGCAGGTGGGCGAAGAGATCGGCGTCGCGGAAGAACTCGGTCACTTTGATCAGAAAACTGCTGATCAGCCGCTGATATTCGTCCGGGTTGTTGCCGATGAAGCGGATATAGTCCGCCAGCCGCACCGCGTTGGTCGCGAGCATCCGCCGTTGCAGCCGCCGCATGATTGTCGGCATCTTGTAGGCGTTGAAATCAATGCCGCTACGCGCGCGGAGCTGTTCGAGGAAGGCGCGAAGCGCCCGCTCTTCCGTCGGCCGGACGACGACACGGGCGCCGCTCACGAGGTCGTACAGGATCGGGCCGATGTGCTCGATGTCCGCGATGATGTCCACTATTGTTGGCGCGAGCGATTGCGGCATACTGGGGTAGGAGGCGGTCTCCGGGTTCTGGATAATTACCGTGCCGCCCGCCGCGCTCACCTCGCGCGCGCCCGCCGCGCCGTCCGAGCCGCTGCCGGTGAGGATGACCGCCACCAACCGCTCGCCGTACGCCTGCGCCGCGCTCGACAGTAGCAGGTCCACCGAAGGGCGCGGACCGGTCGCATTGTCTGTGCGCAGGCGCACATGGCCGTCGGTGATTTCTACCTGCCGATTCGCCGGGACGACATACACGACGCCCGGCTCCATCAGCGTCTCCTCTTCCACCGTGCGGACGGGCAGTTTACCGCGCCGACCGAGGATTTCGCCGAGATGGCTCGGGCGCGCGGGGTCAATGTGCTGGGCGATGACGAGCGGGGCGGCGAAGTCAGCGGGCAGCGAACCGACGAGCGTCGAGAGGGCCTCGATCCCCCCCGCCGATGAACCGACGACGACGAGTTGCGCGAAGAGGTGAGTGTCCGCCATTGTCTTCCGTTTTCTGGCGCGTTGCGCGTGCCGATGCAATCATGTCGTACAAGAGCAGTACGACAGTATACACACTCCGCCGCACTCCTCATAGAACATACGCAGTATATGTTATTGACCCAAATTTTGTTACACGGCAGTATTGCTGCGCGGTGTGGGAACGTCACCCCCGGCCTCTCTCCATCGCGGGCGCCCTCTGGGCAGGGGGTGACGTTCCCCATCGTCCCGCTCGCTCATGGCACGGTTCGTGTGACAAATACCAATGGTGCGATGCATCGAACATGTTGGTAGCGTAGGATTCAGCCTGCGTCTCCGCATCACGGTCGCAGGCTGAATCCTACGCTACCGGCCCCGCAAGAAAGGATCGCGATGCCAGGACATGATATCGTCGTCATCGGCGCGTCTGCGGGTGGGGTGGAGGCGCTGATGGATGTGGTACGGGCGTTGCCGCCCGATCTGCCCGCCGCCCTGTTCGTTGTGCTGCACGTCCCGCCGGACCACGAAAGTATGTTGCCGCGCATCCTCTCACATGCCGGTCCGTTGCCCGCCATCCACCCAAAGGACGGCGATCGGATCGAGCATGGCACTATCTATGTCGCCCCGCCGGATTATCACCTGCTTGTCGAACAGGGGCGCGTGCGCGTCGTGCGCGGCCCGCGCGAGAACCGCTACCGACCCGCCGTGGACCCGCTCTTCCGCTCGGCGGCGCAAGTATACGGGCCGCGCGTGATCGGCGTTGTCCTTTCCGGCATGCTGGACGACGGCGCGGCGGGACTCGTGGCGATCCATGCGCGTGGTGGCATCGGCGTTGTTCAGGACCCGGACGATGCGCTCTTCCCCGGCATGCCGACGAGCGCGATGCGCTACGACCATCCGGCGTATCTCGTGCCCGCGACGGAGATTGGCCCCTTGCTTGCCCGGCTCGTACACGAATCGGCGCGCAATGCGAACGAAAAGGAAGATGCCGTGCCGGACGCGATGGAGAAGGAAACAGCAATCGCTGCACTCGACATGGGCGCGATCAGCGACCGCGACAAGCCCGGCAAGCCCTCGGCCTTCGGCTGCCCGGAGTGCGGCGGCGTGCTGTGGGAAATGCAGGAAGGGCCGCTGATGCGCTATCGCTGCCGCGTTGGCCATGCGTATTCGGCGGACAGCCTGCTTTCCGAGCAATCGCTCCGTCTCGAAGCGGCGCTCTGGGCGGCGCTGCGCGGATTGGAAGAGAAGGCGGCGCTCGTGCATCGGCTCGCAGACCGCGCGCGTGATTCCGGGCATGGGATGCTCACGGCGCGGTACGCGGAGCAGGAGCGCGACGCCCAGCGCCACGCCGCAGTCATTCGTGAACTAATCCTGCGCGGCGACACCTCACCCGCCGACACTGGCACGGCGCGGCAGCAGGAGACGGCGGACGGGTGAGGAACGTCCGTCTCTACGCTGGCACCGCCGTAGCACGATGGAGCAAGTTGGCGATCGTCGCGAGCAAGGTTGCGATGTCGAAGGGTTTTTCGATCGCCGTATCACCGTATGCCGCGATGTCCAGAGCGCGCGCGCACGCACGGTGCCGACGTCAGCGGAGCAGATGATGATGGGGATGTCGGTGGTCGCGTCGTTCGCGCGGAGTTGGTCGTAGATCGCCCACCCGGCGCCCTGCTGTTCCAGCCAAAGATCGAGGATAATGACGTCGGGCTGCTCGCGCGCGATGGTCGCGTACGCGGCGGCGCCCTTGGAGATGGCGAGTGTGCGGTAGCCTTCCTCGCTGAACAGGTCGTTGAGGAGATTGAGGATGTGCGGATCGTCTTCCACGAGGGCGATGAGATACAGCGCCATGATCGCCCCCCATTTGTGTTTGTCTTGCACTGGACTGTGACCAATGCCGTGTGTATGCTGCACTTTACCAGTTGCACAGCGATTTCACTACCCTTTTTGTGCGCGATGGCATGGAATGTGTAATGCAAGATTACGAGGGGACAAATACAATGACATCGCTGCTGCCGACTATTGTGCGAAAAACCGAGGCCGAGGCAATCTACACGCGGGAGCGACAGCGGGCGAATCGCGAGCGTTTCCGCGCCTACCACGCCGATTTTCGCGAAGCGCGCAGTCG